>CAZUZJ010000253.1:0-3762 GCA_964624225.1 uncultured Desulfobulbia bacterium
GTTGGTGCAGGCATGCACGAGGAGAGAATCATGAACAAGACAAAATGCGGAGTGGATTCTTCTGTCGCCGCCCTGGCAATCGTTTTCTTGCTGGCCGGTTGTGCCGCCACCTCGACTCCGCCTCGGACGGCGATGCCGGACCGCTTTACCCTGCCGGATGTGCAGCCGAAGAATGCCGTGGCCGCGGAGGGTTCCCTGTTCAGCGATACGTCTCTGGACCTTTACAAGGACAGCCGGGCGGCCCGGGTGGGTGACATCGTCATCGTCGAGATTGTCGAGACCTCGAACGGCAAGAAAAAGGCGCGGACCAAAACGGAACGGGAGTCCACCGTGGCCGGCGGCATCACCCAGCTCTTCGGCCTGACCAGCATCCTTGACAAATCAAATGTCGAGGCTGAGCTGCAAAACGATTTCGAGGGCAAGGGAGAGACCGAACGCAACAGCACCATGACCGCCACCCTCTCCGCCAGGGTGGTGGAGGTGACGCCGGAGGGCAATCTGGTCATCCAGGGATACCGGGAAATCCGGGTGAACAACGAGACCCAGTTCCTGGTGCTCTCCGGCCTGGTACGGCCGCGCGATATCTCCCCGACCAACTCGATCAAATCGACCCACATCGCCGATGCCCGTATCGACTACAGCGGCACCGGTGTGGTCGGCGACAAGCAGCAGCCCGGCTGGCTGGCCCGCGGGCTGGACATGATCTGGCCCTTTTAAATCCGCCGGCGCCGGTCGCTGGCGGCAGCCTTGGTCCCGGCTGGGAAAAAATTTCCCCCTCCTTCCTGCCACCAGTGATTCACCGGTGGATGAATATATTTTTTCCCCTTTTGTTCCAAGTGGATACACAGCAAAAGCGGCGGCAACGCCCGACCGGCACACGGTTTGCTTTTAGCAGAAACAACAGCGGATTGTTCCTCCGCATGAGGAAAAACAATGCATCCCATGACTCGATTTTTCATTCTCGCCACATTTGTTGTCCTGATTATGCTGCCGCCGGTGCCGGCCGAGGCGGTCCGCATGAAGGATATCGCCTCGGTCAAGGGCATCAGGCCCAATCAGCTCGTCGGCTATGGTCTGGTTGTCGGCCTCAACGGGACCGGGGACGGCAACAAGTCGCCCTTCACCACCCAGGCCCTGGTCAACATGCTGGAAAACCTCGGAGTCCATGTCAATCAGAATGACGTCAAGGTGAAAAACGTGGCCGGCGTCATGGTGACCGCCACCCTCCCGCCCTTTCTCAAAAACGGGCAGACCATCGATGTCACCCTTTCCACCCTGGGCGACGCCACCTCGCTGCAGGGCGGCACCCTGGTTGTCACCCCCTTGAAGGGCCTGGACGGCAAGGTCTATGCCGTTGCCCAGGGACCGGTCAGCATCGGTGGTTTTGCCGTGGCCACCGGGGCCAACGAGCGGGTCCAGGACAATCATCTCACTGTGGCCCGCATTCCGCACGGAGCCACGGTGGAGCGGGAGGTGCCGGTCGCCTTTACTGAGAAGGAGGATATCGTCCTTCATCTCAACGCCCCGGATTTCACCACCATGTCCCGGGCGGTGGCGGCCATTGACGAGTATCTGGGCGGCAACTACGCCAGGGCCAAGGACAGCGCTACCCTCCATGTTGCGGTGCCGGACGAGTATGCCGGCAATGAGGTGGGTTTTATGGCGGCCATCGAAAATCTCGACATTGAGCCGGACACCACCGCCCGCGTCATCATCGACGAGCGGACCGGCACGGTGGTGATGGGCCGCGATGTGACCATCAAGGAGCTCGCCGTTTCCCACGGTAATCTGAGCGTCCAGGTATCCAACCGGCAACAGCAACCCTCCGGCCAGGCCAACAGCAACATCACGGCCCGCGATCAGGAAAACAAACTCGTCGCCATCGAACCGGGAGTCACCCTCGGAGACCTCGTCTCCGCCCTCAACGGTGTCGGCGTAACCCCACGGGATCTCATCGCCATTCTCCAGTCCATCAAGGCGGCGGGAGCCCTGGATGCCAATCTGGAGATCATCTAAATGAAAAGTATCACGCCAGCGACATTTGCATTTCAGAAAAACATGCCGGGTGTCGATAAACCAAATGAGAAGCAGTTTGCCGATTCCCCGGAAGGCAAAAAACTCCGACAGACCTGTCAGGATTTTGAGGCGATTCTCCTCAACAGACTGCTTTCCACCATGCGGGAGAGTATTCCGGATGACGGGCTGTTTGAGAAATCCTTTGGCGAGAAGATGTACCAGTCCATGCTCGATGAGGAGATGACGAAAAACATGGCTCACGGCAAAGGAGTCGGGATCGGTGATCTCCTTTTTCATGAGTTGAGCGAGGCGGCGGCCCGGGCTGCCAACGGGGGACACGGAAAATGAACGCGCAGACAGCAGTGACAGCCAGCACGACACCAGCCGCCAAAGGGCGCCTGCCGAATGGTGAGGCCTTCCCCCTCCCCCTGATTCTTGATATCCTCAAGCGCCAGATTGCCATCTCCAGCGGTTTTCTCGCCATTCTCGAGGCGGAAAAAGAGGCCCTGGTCAGTATGGATGTCACCGCCCTCGTTTCCCTGACCCGGGAAAAAGAGCGGGAACTGAAAAAAATGGCACAGCTCGATCATTCCCTGCAGGAGGTGGCCCGGCGGATTGTGGCCGCTGACGGCGACAACCAGACCCGTATCATCAAGCTGGCCGAGCTCATTCCCTTCATGACGAGGGAGCAGACCCTTGCCGTGAAGCAGTCCCGTGATCAGCTCGCTGTCCTGCGGGAAAAGATCAGCAGCAACAACCTGATCAACAAGAGTTTTGCCAGTGCCACCCTGGGTTATATCAACGATGCGATCTCGCTGATCTGCGGGGAGATCGTTGCCAAACCGCTTTACGGCGTCCGTTCCCAGCGGGGCGGCCGCCCGGGGAACGGTCCTGCCCTGATGAGCAGAGAGGTGTAAACGATGGTCGGCATCTCCCAGATCCTCAATACCGCCAAAGAGGCGCTGCTGGCCCATCAGCAGTCCGTCTCGGTCGCCGGTCACAACGTCGCCAATGTCGATACCCCGGGCTACACGCGGCAGAGTCTCGCCCTGACCCCGAGCACCCCGACGCCGGAAGGCGTCGGCTTTTTCGGCAACGGCGTGCGGGGGATGCAGATCAACCGCCTCTATGACCAGTTCATGGTGAAACGGCTGGTGGGCCAGAACGCGACCCTCAACAATCTTCAGGCCCAGCAGGACTCCATGCGTCTGGTGGAAACCTCCTTCAACGAGGCACCGGGCCTGGCGGTCAACGAGCTGATGAGCGAGTTCTGGGCAAGCTGGCAGGAGCTGTCCCTCTATCCGGAAAACATCGCCACCCGGAGCCAGACACTGCAGAAGGCGCAGGTATTGATCGATCAGTTCAACAGCATGACCGTCGAACTTGCCAAAACCCGTTATGACATCAATGTCAGCATCGACGCGGCAGTGAGCGACGTCAACTCGCTGACCAGCCAGATTGCCCAGCTGAACGCCAAAATCGCCGCCTCGGAGGATGATCTGCGGAAACAGAACGATCTGCGCGATCAGCGTGACATACTGGTCAAGGACCTCTCCCAGTACCTCGACATCAACTATTTTGAGGTCAGCACCGGCGCCTATACCATTCTCATGTCCGACGGCCATACCCTGGTGGAGAACAACGAGGCGTGGCAGGTAAACTGGAAGGACAACGAGCTGCACTGGGTCAGCCGCAACGCCAAGGGCGTCCGGACCGAAATCGCGGTGGGCGACGGCGCCGAGGTCG
>CAZUZJ010000254.1:0-3724 GCA_964624225.1 uncultured Desulfobulbia bacterium
AGTGAGATCAGCGAGATTCGCCGGCGCGGCAAATTTCTCCTTTTTCTTCTTGCCAACCAGGCAGGCATGATCATCCACCTCGGCATGAGCGGCAAACTGGGGATTTTCCCTGCCGCAGCCCCGCCCGGCCTCCATGACCATCTCGTCCTCACCTTTGCCGAAGGCCGCCAGCTGCGGTACAATGACCCCCGCCGCTTCGGCTGCATCCGGGTGCTGCCTCCCGGCCACCTGGCCGCCACAGACCCCTTTGCCAAGCTCGGCCGGGAGCCTTTTGCCGACGATTTCAGCGGCGCCTATCTTCAGGAAAAGGCGAGAGGCCGCCTGCAGCCAGTGAAAAACTTCCTCCTTGACGGCCAGATGGTGGCCGGCATCGGCAACATCTACGCCAACGAGATCCTCTTTGTCTGCGGCATCCATCCGACCACCCCGGCGGGATCCATCTCCGGTCCGCAATGGGCGCGGGTGGCCGCGGCAACCCAAAGCATCCTCAGTCGCGCCATTGCCGCCGGCGGCAGCTCCATCAGCGATTTTGTCAACAGTTCCGGCCAAAAGGGCTATTTTCAATTGGAGCTTTCGGTCTACGGACGGGCTGGAGAGCTCTGTCCGCGCTGCCATGCCGCCATTACCCGACAGGTGATCGGCGGCAGGACCTCCTTTTTCTGTCCTTACTGCCAAAAAGGGTAAAAAAATGGGTGTTGCCGCCGATATCATCATTATCGTGGTTGCCGCCCTCCTCGGAGCACTTCTTGCCCAGGCGCTCAGGCAACCGCTTATTCTCGGCTACATCCTGGCCGGGATCGTCGTCGGCCCCCATACTGGCTGGGTGACGATCGGTGATATCCATGAAATCGAACTGCTCGCCGAAATCGGGGTGGCCCTTCTGCTTTTTGCCCTGGGGCTGGAATTTTCTCTCAGCGAACTCCACCCTGTCCGCAACATCTCACTATTCGGCACCCCGGTCCAGATTCTGCTGACCATCGTCTTTGGCTATTTTCTCGGCAGATACCTGGGCTGGCCGCCGACCAGTGCATTGTGGTTCGGCGCCATGATCTCCCTGTCCAGCACCATGGTGACCCTTAAAACCCTGATGAGCAGGGAACTGGTGGGGACGCTTTCCAGTCGCGTCATGATCGGCATGCTGATTGTCCAGGATCTGGCCGTCATCCCGATGATGATCATCCTGCCGCAGTTGAGCAATCCCGAGGCCGGTCTGCCGCTTCTCGTCGTGGCCGCGGTCAAGTCCGTTGTCTTTCTGGTGGTCATGCTCTATTTCGGCCGCAAGGTGCTGCCATGGCTGCTGGGCCATGTGGCCCGCTGGAACTCGCGGGAGCTCTTCATTCTCTCCATTACCGCCATCGGGCTCGGGGTCGGCTATGCCACCTATCTGGTCGGACTTTCCTTTGCCTTTGGCGCCTTTGTTGCCGGCATGGTGCTCAGCGAATCCGATTATGGCCACCAGGCGCTGAGTGACATCATTCCCCTCCGGGACATCTTCGGCCTGCTCTTCTTCACCTCGGTGGGAATGCTGCTTGACCCGGTTTTTCTGATCCAGAACTGGGAGAAAATTCTTGCCCTTGTCCTCGTCATCGCCGCCTGCAAAGGCGCACTCTTCTCTCTGCTTGCCAAACTTTTCGGTTACATCAATATCGTGCCGATTGCCATTGGCCTCGGTCTCTTTCAGGTCGGCGAATTTGCCTTTGTCCTCGCCAGAGTGGGCCTCGAAGCAAAGGCGATCACCCCGGACATGTATTCCCTCATCCTTGCGGTATCGGTCCTCAGCATGGTGATCACACCATTTGCTTCCTCACTGGCAGCACCTCTCTACGCCATGAAAAAGCAACTGATCCGCTCCGACGCGCCGCAAACGGAAAACATTCCCTTCGCCGGCCTCCAGGACCATGTTGTCATTGCCGGTGGCGGCCGGGTGGGCCAGCATATCGCCCGCATCCTCACCCAGCTCGGGCTGCCCTTTGTCATCATTGAAATGAACCACCAGCGGATGCTGGAGTGCAAAGCGGCAAAATTCCCGGTCATCTTCGGCGACATGAGTCACGAGACAGTCGGCCGGGTGGCTCAAATCGACAGGGCCACCCTGTTGCTCATCACAACGCCCTCGGTGACCACGGCCCAGGCCATTGTCCAGCAGGCACAGCGGGTGCGGCCGCAGTTACATATCATTGCCAGGGCGGACGGGGTTGAGCAGATTCGCGCTCTCTATGAAAGCGGGGTCTACATGGCGGTGCTGCCGGAGATGGAGGCCGGTCTGGAAATCGCCCGACAGGCGCTTCTTCACCTTGCCGTTCCGGTAACCGTCATTCAGCAGTATACCGATGCCGTGCGCCAGCATCTCTATGCGCCCATGTATCAGGTACAGGATGGCCATGAACTGCTGGCCAAGTTTGATAACATAAAAAATATGCTGGAGATTTCCTGGGTCACCGTTCCGGAGGAAAGCCCGCTTGTCAATCACAGCATCCAAGCGGTGGCCGTGCGCAGCAGAACCGGGGCATCGATTGTCGCGATCATCCACGACAAAACATTTCACTCCAACCCGAAAGCGGAGTATGCTTTCCAGCCGGGCGATATGGTGGCGGTGGTCGGCAACCAGCAGGAACGCAATGCGTTCAAACGACTGGTTGAAGGGGCGTGACGCCTCCCTTTTTTATGGTTTTTCTGCAAGGATGGGGGCCAGCAGCGCGGCGGTGGCGTTCAGATCCTTTTCATCAAGATGAAGTGTGACGGAAAAGCGCAGCCGGGCAGTACCCTCCGGCACGGTGGGTGGACGAACGGCGGTGACGAAAATACCCTGCTGCCGCAACCTGGCGGCAACGGTCACACTGCGTGCACTGTCGCCGACCACCACCGGCATGATCTGGGAGGCGCCGAGGGGCTCGATGTCAAACTGCCGCAAGGCCTGCCGGAACGCCGCCACCCGGTCGGCGAGGGCAGAGCGCAATTCGGGCCGCTCCCGCACGAGCCGCACCGCGGCAAGAGAGGCGCCGATCACCGCCGGCGGCAGTGCCGTGGAATAGATGAAACTGCGGGCCCGGTTGACGAGAAAATCAATCATCTCCCGGCTGGCCGCGACATAGGCCCCGTAGCTGCCCAGCGCCTTGCCGAAGGTGCCCATGGCCAGATCTACCTCGCCGGTCCTCCCCTCTTCCTCGATGATGCCGCCGCCATGGGCGCCGTAAAGCCCGGTGGCATGCGCCTCGTCGATCATCAGCAGGCAACCGTAGCGTTTCTTCAGCATGACCAGCTCGGCCAGCGGGCAGCGGTCGCCGTCCATGGAATAGAGCGATTCGGCGATGATGAGCGCCTCCCCGGTGCCGCGCCGACTCCGGAGCAGCTCCTCCAGGTGCGCCATGTCGTTGTGGCGGAAACGGACGACCCTGGCCCGGGACAACAGGCAGCCGTCATGGATGCTGGCATGATTGAGCCGGTCGGAAAAGATAACGTCGCTGCGGCCGACCAGGGCCGGAATGATGCCGCAGTTGGCCTGGTAACCGCTGCCGAAGAGCAGCGCCGCCTCCTGGCCCTTGAGGGCCGCCACCTCCTCTTCCAGCAGATGGTGCAGATCGAGATCGCCGCTCATCAGCCGGGAAGCGCCGGCGCCACAGCCGCACCGGGTGAGAAAATCGCGGCTGACGGCCACCAGTTGCGGATGAACGCTCAGGGCGAGATAATCATTGGAGGAAAAATCACGAAGCGACGCATCGCCTCC
>CAZUZJ010000255.1:0-3698 GCA_964624225.1 uncultured Desulfobulbia bacterium
GCCCGTAACTCGTCCGGTATTTCAAACGACCGAGCAGCATGATCAGTTCCAGGTGGACACCATGGGCGCCGACATCAAAGGTGGCCTGTTCGCCTGCCTCGCGGATTGTCACCTCGAGCTCCTTGCTGACTTTCTCGACAATCTCTTCGATGCGGGCCGGGTGGATGCGACCGTCGGTGATAAGCCGTTCGAGCGACTGCCGCGCCACCTCGCGGCGCACCGGGTTGAAGCCCGAGAGAATCACCGCCTCCGGGGTGTCATCGATAATGACATCAATTCCGGTAGCCGCCTCGATCGCACGGATATTGCGGCCCTCGCGGCCGATAATACGCCCTTTCATCTCGTCATTGGGCAACGGGACAACGGAAACGGTCTTTTCGGCTACATATTCACCGGCATAACGGGCAATCGCCAGGGCGAGGATATTTTTCGCCTTGCGATCCGCCTGAATCTTCATCTCGTTTTCGATGCGGACGATGGCCTTGGCCGCCTCCATGCGGGCCTCACTTTCGATGCTGTCGGTCAAAAGTTTTTTGGCCTCTTCCCGGGAGATGCCGGAAATCTTCTCAAGCTGGCCCCGCTGCTCTTCGGCGAGGGCCTCAATCTCCCGTCGCAATGCGTCGATTTTTCCCTCTTCCGACGATAGCGACTTTTCTCGATTAAGCAGATCAATTTCTCTCTTGTCGAGCAGATCGATTTTCCGTTCAACCTGCTCCGATTTTTGAGTGAGTCGCTTTTCCTCGGTCAGGATGCCAGCTTTAAGCTCCTTGATTTCCTGCTCAACGGCAAGCTTAAGTTGATACTCCTCATCCTTGGCGTGGAGCTGGGCCTCCTTCTTGATTTTTTCCGCCTCAAGCAGGGCGTTTTCTATAAGTTTTTTTCCCTGCTCGTCAACATTCTGCTTTTTGGCGTCAAGCAGCTTCTTGTGGAAAATGAATCCGACCACAACACCGCCGACAAGAGAAAGAAAGACAAAGATAATTTGCGGGAGAGTCACGGTGTCAACCTCCTGATTACGTTAAAAAAGCATGAAAACAGGTCGGTTGTCCGGCGAGGATTACAACAATGAAATGTCAGGAAAAGAGGGGGAGAAAACGGTCGGAAATTTCTTCAACCATTACCCGGGTCGTTCATGAACAGGTAGCTGTCGGCCGTAAAAAAAATACGATTTCCCGGGCAAACATCACATCAGGCCGCGGGTACCATGTTGGCATCATCTGTCTATATAAACCTGTCAACACAGGAGAAACGTGGCTTAAGCGTAAACACTCTTCGTCATAAACAATGGGAGCATCTCCCGGAAACTGCCTGCAGTAATCATTGCCAAAGCCTGCCGGACAAAAAGAAAAAACCGGCTGTTATTGTTGTTTTCCCGAGCAATTACGCCAGACAAATGAGGAAGCACATTCACGCTGACCAGAACAGGCACGGGAATCTTCAAGGCTGCTGAGGTCAGTGTTAATCTCCTTTGCTGGCACCTATATCAACTGTCCGAAGACAGATTGCTTATAAAAACCCCCGCCATAACCGTGTGCTCAGCGACATCGAACCTAACAAAGTTAGGTGGGACAAGGCTCATAATCCACGCAAGTTCTTCCGCCGAAGCGAAACGTCTTTTATGGATCAGCGGAGAGTCCCTAGATGCTCGTGTTGGCTCAAATATACTGAACATCACGCGCAAGGCAGGGGAACCGCAAATTCAATTTACCTTTCAGTCAAGGTACTATCAATCCGGGTTTTCATCAAGTCCGCGGTTTGCCCGACCCGCTTTTTATACTCGTCGAACTCTTTTTTGAGTTTAACGTATTTACCGGCCATATTCAGACTGGTCAGAATGGCCAGCTTGTTGGCAGGCAGCGTCGATGCCGTCTTGGCATACGCTTCAAGCTGATTTTTAACAAGTTCGAGAATTTCCTGGACATCATCCTCGGTGGCGTCCGTATAAAGCGAATATTCCTGACCAAGGACCTCAAATTTCACCAATCGCTGCAAATCGGCACCCCTAAAAAACCCACGAATGTCAAGGAGCCACCATCCTAAAGCTGTTTACTGCTTTTTTGATAGTTACCAGAATAAACAGCGAGAGGCAACAGGTTTATGATCAGGACTCCATGGAAAACAGATGAGCAACGGTTTCTGTCCGGCGCGGCGACTCGGTTTCAACCGCATCAACTTGTGGATCGCCGCCAGCACTCCTTTCAAAGTCGTTGATCGTGCTCAAAATTCCCGCCACCTTTTGCGAAACGTCCTCCCGCTCGCTCTGCAACAGCGCAATTTCACCCTCCATCTCACGGATCTTCGCCTCTCTCTCCTGCAGAGTGCGGGATAACTCGGCATTTTCCATTTTCAACCGGTTGAAATTTCCCAGCAAATCCTCGACTACCACGGCCAAACGCTGCAAATCATCGTTCTGATGCATATCTCTTGCTCCTTTCTCTTCCGTTGATGATCTCGCAAAAAGTCAATTGCGGGGATGGATCAGCAAAAGCCGCCATCTCCGTCAGGCAAAAATTCTTTTAAGTCGGACCGCTCCGATCGCCTGCAGGCAGAAGCAGCAGATCAGCCTCCTGGCGAATGATGCTGCCGGGAGGAACGACCGTGTTTGGATCAATCGTCACACCAGAGACACAGGAACCGGGACCAAGGATGACGTGAGCGCCAATCCGGCAGTCCACCAGGCAACTGCCATGGCCAATACGACAGTTTTCTCCTATCACGGTATCGCCGACGAGAGAAACACAAGCCTCCAGCACTGTATCCCTGCCAACAACAACGTCAGGGGCAATGGAAATCGTTGCCGGCCTCAGCATGCTGACGCCAGCGGCCATCAGTTTTTCATGCAGCCGCTGTTGCAGACATTCATGGGCCAGCGCCAATTCCAGACGCGAATTGACGCCCAATGCCTCCGCAGGGCGGGCACAGAAAAACGAGTTGACCACGAAACCGCTGCCGTGCGCCCGGGACACGATATCGGTGAGATAGATTTCCCCCTGGTCATTGTCGGTCCCCACCCCTTTGAGGGTCTGCAGTAAAAAGGCGACATCGACGCAGTAGACTCCGGCATTTATCTGCCGGATACGCCGCTGCTCAGGGGTTGCATCCCGCTCCTCGACAATGGCCGATATTCGTCCCTGCTCATCCTCAACAATCCTGCCATAATTGGCGGGATCGTCCACCATGGTGGTCATAACAGTGAGGATTGCCCCACTTTTATCATGCTGCTCCCGCATCAGACACAGGGTCTCGGCCCGCATCAGCGGGGTATCGCCGCACAGAATCATGACACATCCGCCCACCGCGGCAAGTTCCCTTTCCGCAGCCAGAACGGCATGGCCGGTGCCCAGCTGTTCGTGCTGGAGGACAAAGGTCGCAGGGTAGGCGGCGCAGGCAGTCTGAACCTCTGCCGCCTGATGGCCGACGACGACAAAAAGACGAGAGAAACCGACAGGGGCGACAGCGTCAAGGACATGATGAATCATCGGCCGGAAATGGACTTCATGCAGCACCTTGGCCAGAGTCGATTTCATCCGCGTCCCCTTGCCGGCAGCGAGAATCAATGCGCTAATGGGCGGTTGTTCAATCATTTCAGCAGGGTTGACAAAGAAGAGGGTGTGGTGTTGATTAACCACAAAGTGAGCAAATACACAAACAAAAAAAAAGGCCCGGATGATCGGAAGATCATGCGGGCCTTAGCAAAA
>CAZUZJ010000256.1:0-3689 GCA_964624225.1 uncultured Desulfobulbia bacterium
AGATTGCTTCATCTATTACTATTGAGCATCTATACTCAGAATACCATTTCCAAACCGGCAGCCACCTCACCGATGCCCCTGCTCGTTTCATCAACCGTGCCGCTCACCTCTTCTTCAATGCTGACCGAAAGAGCGCGGATCGTCTGCGAGACCGTGGAAGCCCCCTGCGCACTCATGGCCACCGACCGGGCAATCTCGCCGGTGGTGGAGGACTGCTCTTCGATCGCCGCGGCAATGGCGGAATTGATCTCATTGATCGTCCGGTTCAGTTCCGCTATCTCGCTGATGTTCGTCACCACCGCCCCGGTCTGGGACTGCATTTCGCCGATCTGGCGGGAAATGTCACCGGTTGCGGTCGCCGTCTGCCGGGCCAATTCTTTTACCTCGTTCGCCACCACCGCAAATCCCTTGCCCGCTTCGCCGGCCCTTGCCGCCTCGATGGTCGCGTTGAGGGCAAGCAGCTTGGTCTGTTCGGCAATGTCGGTGATGATATTGATTACATTACCGATATCCGCTGCCGCTCTGTCAAGCTGCCCCATTCTGTCGCTGGACACCGTACTCAGCTCATTGGCGTGGCCAGCCAGTTCGGCGGCCCGCTGGCAGTTCTGGGATACCTCGCCGATGGAGGCGGTCATTTCCTCCACTGCCGCGGCAACGGTGGTGATATTTTCCGCGATCGCGCCGGCGGAAGTGGAAATCGCCGCCGATTTATCGTTCATGCCCCGCGCCACAGTAGCCAGATTCTCCATATTGCCGCTGATCTGATCCGTCACCACCGCAGCTCCGGCTGAACGGGCGGACAGCTCTTCCGCGCCGGAGGCCATCTGGCGGGACAACGCCGACAGCTCATCCGACGCCCCTGCCACTCGCCGGCTGTTCTCTTCGATATCGGCCATCATTTCCCGCAGACGGCCGACCATGACATTGAGCGCCCTGGCCAGCTGGCCGGCCTCATCCTCCTGTTCCAGGTGAATTTCCCCGGCAAGATCCCCGGCCGCCACCCGATCGGCAAACTCCATGCTCCTGGAGAGCGGGCCGGCTATCTGCCGCGCCACCACCAGCGAAACGAAGACGAGACCAAGGGCCGCGGCAACGATCACGGTGAACATGGACCGCAGCAGCACGATCACCGGCTGCCTGACCTCCTTTTTTTCCATCTCCGCGATCAGTGCCCAGGTTGTGCCGCCTGCCTGCACCGGCGTATAGGAGGAGAGCACTTCATGTCCTTCATAATCGACAATGATGGCGCTGCCGGGTTGGCCGGCCAGCGCAGCACGGCTGGCCTCGGTATCGACCCTGCCAGCAGACCCGCTGCCGGAAAAGGCTGCCGCCAGAGAGTGGTTGACCGGATCAAGGAAAGAATCGGAACGCATGCGCAGATCCGGACCGACCAGATAGGCCTCACCGCTTTTCCCCATGCCATCCCGCTGATTCATGATGGCGTTGATCGTTGTCGGGGCAAGCTGCAATGCCGCCACCGCCACCACCTCGCCCGATTCATTGAAGACCGGATGACCGATAAAGGCTGCCGGCTCGCCGTTGCTCGGGGCATACGCGGAAAAATCCTCGAACACGGCAGCGCGCCGCTCAACCACCTTGCTCCACAAGCGGGCAAGACCGCTCTCCCGATAAGGCCCGTGAACAAGATTGGTGCCGAGATCGGACTCCGTAGCCGCGCTGTACATGACGTGGCCGTGTTTGGCGCAGATGATGAAGATATCGTAATAGCCATATCTCTTCATGTAATTGGCCAGATCGCCGCTGCTGTCGCGCCAGATCGCGCGGTAGGCGGAGGTTGTCACATCATAGGGCCCGTCCGGTCGGACTTTGGTGTCGATGTGATACTGGACAAGCTCCCTGAACATCAGATGTACGTCACTGCTCTTGGAGAGAATCTCCACATCTCGCATGCAGTCGGCAAAATAGGCCTCAATCTGATATTTTTTCATGCCACGCACGGTTTCAAGACCGGCAAAGGCCTTGTCCAGCAGGGCATTTGTCACCAGCCAGCCTGACCAGCCGGCCGAGATAACAAGCGGCGCAAGACCGAGAAGGAGAAAAAGCAGGGAGAGCTTGCGAACCATGGCGATATCGCGCAGTCTCATTTTCATCCGATGTCTCCTTATGTTTTTTTTACAGAATCCGGCTTGCCGGCGCGTTGCCGGCGCCGGCGAGCACTTGACGCACCGCCCGGGCCAGTACCGCAGGATAGACCGGTTTGGCCAGAAAATTCTCCCGGTTTGCCGCAGCACACCGTTTCACATCGCTGTTGTCGATGTGGCCGGACATATAGAGCACCCGGATCGCCGGCCATCTGGCGGCAATGGCCTCAGCCAGATCGACGCCGTTCATGCCGGGGAGGATGATATCGGTGAGCAGCAGATCGACCTGCCCCTCCCGCCCTGCCATGGCGGTCATGGCCTCCATCCCGTCCCGCGCCTCGATGATCTGATAACCGAGCCGCCGCAGGCTTTCCGTGGCCATCTGCCGGACCATCGGATCATCCTCGACCAGCAAAATCGTTTCCGTGCCGCCGGCTGAAGCGGTAAAACGCGGTCTGACATCCTGACTTGCCATGATGGCGTGGACGTTCTGCACCGCGGACCGAGGGAAGAAGATTTCGAAGGTCGTGCCGCTTCCCGGGGCACTGCGGACAAAAACCGTGCCGTGGTTCTGGGTGACGATACCATAGACCGTTGCCAGACCGAGACCGGTACCCGCGGATTCATCCTTGGTGGTGAAAAACGGTTCAAAAATGTGTTCCCTGATCTCTTCGCTCATGCCGATCCCGCTGTCAGCGACGGTGAGCATGACATATTCCCCTGGCGACATGGTGACACTGCCCTCGACCCGGGTCTCGTCAATCACGATATTTGCGGTGGTTACTTGCAACCGACCGCCGGATGGCATGGCGTCGCGGGCGTTGACGGCAAGATTGACGATCACCTGCTCGATCTGGGTCGGATCGGCCAGAACCGGCCAGAGATTTTCCGCCGGAGCAAAGACGCTTTCAATGTGTTCGCCCAGCAGCCGATGCAACATCTCCCAGGTGTCCTGCACCACCCGGTTCAGATCAAGAACAACCGGCTTGCTGATCTGCTTGCGACTGAAGGCCAGCAGCTGCTTGACAAGCCGTGTCGCCTTTTTGCCGGCCTTGAGGATGATCTTTATCTCCTCCGCCACATCACGGCCGTCGGCAATTTTCAGCAGGCAAAGCTCGGCATTGCCGATGATCGCGCTGAGGATATTGTTGAAATCATGGGCCACGCCCCCGGCGAGTCTGCCGATGGATTCCATCTTGCGGGCCTGGTGGAGCTGACGCTCCATATCCTTGAACGCCGTGATATCTTTGGCAAAGTGAACAACTCTTTCGATCCGGCCGTTATCATCGGCAATGGGCGTGGCCGTGACGAGAAAAATCTTTTGCAGCAGAGCGTGCCTGATTTCCGCAGTATAGGGCACCTGGTTATGCCAGGCATGAATGATCGGGCAGCCATCGCACGGCACATCGCCATGGCAGAAAAGCTCGTAGCAGAGCTTGCCGCGCAGTTCTTCCGGGGAGCCGCCGAACTCCCGACAGCCGGCGCGATTGATATGAAGAATGCGCATCTCCGCATCCTGGAGGGTGACGATGTCGGAAATCGCATCAAAGGTCTTTTCCCAGCTGCGCTGCACGGAGGCGAATCTCT
>CAZUZJ010000257.1:0-3675 GCA_964624225.1 uncultured Desulfobulbia bacterium
CCTCCTGCTCGGCGCCGGCCCACTGGCCGGCCGGCGCGACTCCCTGCTGCTCTCCGGGGTGATGCTGAACGCCGCGGCCGGCGCCCTCATCATGTTTCTCATCTCCCTGTCGCGCAGCAGCGAGCTCCATCACATCCTGTTCTGGCTGATGGGCGATCTTTCCATGGCCGAAAGCGACAAACTGCCGGTCTTTGCCCTCATCGTCCCCTGCTACCTGCTCTTTTTTTCCCTCGCCCGGCCGATGAACGTACTGCTCAGCGGCCAGGAGACCGCCTTCTCCCTTGGCATCAACGTGCAGCGGCTCTCACTGCTGCTTCTCGTCGTCTCGACCCTGATGGTCAGCCTGGTGGTCTGCCTCGCCGGCCTGGTGGGCTTCGTCGGCCTGGTCATCCCCCACATCCTCCGGCTTACCATTGGTCCGGACCATCGACTGCTGGTGCCGGCCTCGCTGCTCGGCGGCGCCGCCTTTCTCGTGCTCTGCGACCTGCTGGCCCGCACCCTGTCCCCGGACGGCGAACTGCCGGTGGGCATCATCACCGCCATGATCGGCGCGCCGCTGTTTATTGTACTGCTCTGGAGGAGTCGGGCATGAAGGCAGTGACGGCCCGGGACATTTCTCTGGCATATCGCGGGAAAATGGTGCTGGAGGAGGTCTGTCTGGAGATCGTCGCCGGCGAGTTTTTCATCATCATCGGTCCGAACGGGGCGGGCAAATCATCGCTGCTGAAGACCCTGACCGCCCTGATCTCTCCGGCCCGCGGCGCCATTGCCTTTTTCGGCAGGGAGCAGGGTGACTACGGCAGACGGGAATTTGCCAGGATGGCCGCCCTGGTGCCGCAGGAGATGGAACCCGGTTTTCCCTTTACCGTGGCCGATACCGTGTTGCAGGGCCGCACCCCGCATCTCGGTCTGTTCGGCCGGGAAACGGCTGAGGACCACGCCATCGCGCGCGAGGCCATGGCTGCCGCCGATGTCCTTCACCTGGCCCGATGCCCGCTGGGAGAGGTGAGCGGCGGGGAAAAACAGCGGGTGATCATTGCCCGGGCCATCTGCCAGCAGCCGCGCCTGCTCTTTCTCGACGAACCGACCGCCTCCCTCGATCCAGCCCAGCAGATCCGCATCATGGATCTGCTGGAGCGGCTGCGCCGGCAGCAGGGAGTCACCATCTGCATGGTCTCCCATGATCTCAACCTGGCCGCCACCTATGCCGACCGCCTCCTCCTGCTGAACCGGGGACGGACGATCGCCGCCGGCGCCCCGGCGGCGGTGCTGCGGCCCGCGCTGCTCGAATCCTGCTATGGCTGCCGGTTGCTTGTCGACCTTCATCCGGCGACCGGCAGCCAACGGGTCATGGGGCTGCCGGAAAAATTCTCGGCCCTGGCCAATTCGCCCACATAGGCGCCATCACCAGCGACCGGCGCCGCCGGGCACCAGTTCCCGCTCCTGCAGGCTGATCGCCCCCTCTTCGCACACCGCCCGGCAGACCCCGCAGCCATAGCAGCGGGCCGCATCGATACGGCATCTCTTTAGCCGCCGGTCAAAGGAGACCGCGGCAAAAGGACAGATCGTCCGGCAGCGTTTGCAGCCCTTGCAGCGCTCTCTGTCCACCACGGCAACATACTCCGCCTTCCACATCACCCGGGCCAGCTGGCGTTCATACTGGATCTTATAGGCCATGCAGTCCTGATCGCAGTTGCAGATGGCGCCGATGAAAGGGGTCTGGAAGGTCCAGACGCTGTGGGTCATGCCCTGGCCGTCGAGGTCGCGCATCTCGGCCCTGGCCTCGTCCCGGCCGATCCGGTCAAAGTCGCGAAAATCGGGCTGATCGGCAAGAAGATGGGTCAGATCGAGACCAACCCCGTAACAGCAGCGCCGGACCTGGCCGGTGCTGACCTTGCGGCAGATGCAGGGCAATCGGACAACGGATTGCACCCGCTCAAGGATCACCTCGACATCCTCGATGGGAATGATCTGGCCGAAATGACTCCTCTTCTGGCGCCGGGTAATGACAGGAAAGACGAGACGATCATAGAGCCGAGGCAGCCACCGGCGCCAGGTTTCCGCCCGCTTGAGGCCTTTGCGCATGCCCTCGCCAAAATGAAGGAGAAAATGGTGCAGCCTCTCCTCTGTATTAACCCGATCAAAAACCTCCCGGGAATAGTTGGCCATGTTCTCGTACCACTTTTTTCCTTCACCATGACTGACGCAGAACTCACACATGGCTCATTCTTTTTCCTCTGTAAAGGTTTCAGGTCCGATTTTTGCTCCGCTCCGCCGTTCCGCTTCCTGCCGGAATTTCTTTTCCTCCCGCCCATTTTCCTCCTCCGGCGGGGAGGCCTTCAGCATATCCACCAGCACATCAAAGGGATCGAGGGTCGCGCCGCAGCGGGCGCAACAGACGGTGCGATACCAGGTATAGGCAATGACATGGCGATGCTCGCAGGACACGATTGATCCGGCACTTTTGCTGCCGGGTTTTTTCCGGGTCTGCGCAAGTCGGATGATTTTTGCCATCAAAACCTCCTGCGGCACAATCAGCCGCGCACCGCTCCTCTGTTGTCATCCTGCCCACCAGATCCGACAGACAAGCACCGAAACCACGATGCCGGCTGCATCGGCGCAGAGGGCGGCGGGCAGGGCATGGCGGGTGCGGATGATACCGACGCTGCCGAAATAGACGGCCAACACATAAAAGGTGGTTTCCGTCGAACCCTGCATAACGGAGACGAGAAAGGAGAGGAAACTATCAGGATTCTGGTTGACCATCTCGCTCATCAGGCCAAAGGCACCGCTGCCGGACAGGGGGCGCATAAAGGCCATGGCCAGGGCCTCGGCCGGCATACCGGCCAGGTCGGTGAGCGGCGAAAGAAGACGAATCATAATCTCCATGGCGCCGCTGGCCCGAAACATGCCGATGGCGACAAAAATAGCAACCATGAAGGGAATGATCCGGATCGCCGTGGTAAAGCCCTCCTTGGCCCCTTCGGTGAGCGACTCGTAAACCTTGACTCCGCGCAGATAGCCGAAGAGGAGAAAAAAGGCAATAAGCAGCGGGATGAGCCAGGCGGAAAGGGCGTTCAAGGCATCGGCGGAACCGGGGAAAAACTGCCCCCCCTGCCCGGCCCGGTAGACCATGGCGCCGAGCAGGGCGACAACGAGCAGCCAGACCATGCCCTTGCCGATGGGGCCGGGCGGACAGAGCTCATCCGTGCCCGGCATCGCCGCTTCCGCTTCCTTCTCCGCCGCCGGCGCCACGGAAAGGAGCGGGGACCGGTCGTCCCGACCAGCCAGCACTTTTGCCATGCCAATGGCAACCAGGGTGGAGCAGCAGGTGGCGATCAGTGAGGGAACGAGGATGGCGGCCGGACTGGTGGCGCCGGCCGCGGCCCGCACCGTGATGACCCCGAGGGGCAACAGGGTGACACTGGAGGTATTAATGGCAAGAAAGAGGCACATGGCATTGGTGGCGGTACCCTTTTCCGGCGCCAGTTTTTCCAGCTCCTGCATGGCCTTGATCCCCATGGGGGTAGCGGCATTGCCGAGCCCCAGGGCATTGGCCGCCATGTTCATCACCATGGCGCTCATCGCCGGATGGTTATGGGGCACATCAGGAAAAAGCCGCACCATCAGCGGCCGCACCAGGCCGGCAACGATGCGGAGCAGCCCCCCGGCCTC
>CAZUZJ010000258.1:0-3667 GCA_964624225.1 uncultured Desulfobulbia bacterium
CGGTGAGGTGCTTTTCGGGGTGGTGAGCTGCCTTATCGTCGCCGGTTTTGTCTGGATCTGCTGGTTTCATTATCAGATTTTCCATGCCTTTGCCCTGGAACTCCCCCCGGCGGCCGCCAACATGCTCAATCAGCACCTCGCCGACCTGAATCAGGGTGCCGCCTATGGTCTGCCGCTTTACAACGAAACCGCGCCACCGCGCTATCTGTTACCGCCGTGGCTGGAGAATGAAAAGTACTATTTCTGGTTCATGTGCTTTGCCCTCATGGCCCTGGTGTTTCATCGCCGTTCCACTCAGCACCGGCTGCGCGGTGCTCTGGCTCTCGCTCTTGCCCTGCAGGTGGCGCTTTTGTTTTTCCTGGCCGATCCCTTTGCCGATCCCTTGCCGAAATTCTTTGGAGAGATTGCGCCCTGGATTGCCGTCAGCGCCTCCGTCGGAGAAAAGCTGGGGCTTTTCATGCAGCTCTATCCGAAGATGGTCTTTTATTACAACGCCCACTACATGTGGTTTCATCCCCCGCTGCTCTTTCTCTCTTATGCCTGTATCACCATTACCTTTGTTGCCTCGCTCTTTATGCTGGCCGATCGGGAGCCGGCCGTGGAAAAGATTGGCTATGACAGTGCCATCCTCGGTTTTTTTCTCCTGACCCTGGGCATGCTGCTCGGCTATCCTTGGGCGCTTAAAGCCTGGGGACCAAACTGGTGGTGGGATCCGAAGATCTGCAGCTCCATCATGATGTGGGCCATCTACAGCACCTACCTCCACACCCGGCTCTTTGTCAACCGGCCCTCCATGTGGTATTTTTCCGCCATCCTTGGTATCCTCTGCTTTCTTGCCATGTTGTTTACCTTTGTCAGTTCGTTTTTTTTCCCCGGCGAACACAGCTTTGTTTCCTGAAGGATCTCAACAATGAATACGCGAAAATCCTCATGGGATTTTTCTCTGATCCTGGCCACCGTGGCGGTCTTGTTCATTATCTCGCTTATCTGTGTTGCCGCCATGTTCTATTTCAAATTTGCCGGTATCCAGCAGCTTCCTCCGGCGGACAAGATTGTCTATATGGAACGGATGAACAGGCTTGTCTCACCCTTTCTTATTGCCCTTATTCTGCTGCTGGGCATCTGTGTCCCCAAAAGATTGCTGCCGGTGGTGTGGCTCAATCGTTTTGCCCTGCTGCTTGCCGGCATTGGGATGGCTCTTTTTTTCTGGCAGGGGATGAAGATCGCCCTGCTTGGCGTTCTTGTCGCCTCCCTTGTCTTGCAGCTGGTGGTATGCGCTTTGAGTGTGGCGGGCAGCCAGGCCCTCCATTTTGAAAAAAACGGCTACTGGCATCGGCTTGGCTCTTCGCTCATTCACCTTGGCGTTCTTCTCTTTGTGCTGGATCTCTTTTTTTATCGGCATCCAGGTCTGCACCTCGCTCTCTTTTGGGTGACCACCGCCGCCACCGTCTCTGGTATGCTTTTTTGTTTTTATGCGCCTGCGGTTGCTGCGCTGGCACGTAACATAAGGAAGGCCTTCTGAAAAAACACGGGTGGATTCTGGTCAGGTATGGGCGCAGAAAGGCGCTGGGAGGTGAGCATGGGATGCTGCCGGAAACTTTTCCAGTCGGAGACCAGGGGAGGCCGGGCCGTACTCTGTCAACGCCTCATTAAACCTCTGCGCCTGCTGGCCGTTGCCAGTCTGTGGATCAGTGCTGCTGGCGTGGTGCTCTATCGTGAGCAGCTGACTGCGCGAGTCGAGCTGGCGCTGCTCATCCACCTTGTTCTGGTGTTCTCTCTTCTGCGGGAATGCCGGCGCAGTGACCTCTATTACCGGGCGTATAATGCGGCGGTCGAGAAAAAACATTGACAGGAGAACGGGGATTCATTAATTTTTATTCATGGCCAAATTAGGGCTGCCTAATTTTATTATGTGTGTTTGATTTTTTTTGATGGAGGCCGTGTGATGCAATTTGATACCCTGCTGGTTGTTTTCATTGTCGCTGCAGCTGTCATCTCTGTAGTGCGAAGATTTTTTGCGGTTACGGCCGGGTCGGGTTGCTCCTGTTCTTCGGGCTGTTGTCAGGCATCGAAAAAAACGTTGCACACTGGTGGCACAAAAAGGGCGGATGAAGAACCAACCACTGACAGTGCAGCAACAAAATGTTCAAACTGCGACTGTGAGAGGTGAGCAGGCAATGGCGCGGATGATGTTGCGGAAAATGAAAAGAAACCAGAAGGGGATCATCACGGCGGTTAAGCAGGGCGGTGAACTGGGCCGGCGTATCCGGGATATGGGGCTGGTGCCGGGCACCGAGATCGTCATCCAGGGGCGCGCACCGCTTTATGACCCGGTTGCCCTTCGCGTGCTGGGCAGCGTCCTGACCTTGCGCAACAACGAAGCGGATTTCATCGAGGTGGAGGTGGAATCTTGACAGTCCCTTTGTCCCGCCAGCGGAGTTGTCCCGGTTTTCCAATCATCATCCTCTTGCAGGTTTCATAACCCATGGGAGCAATTACCATCGCTCTGGCCGGTAATCCTAATTCCGGTAAGACCACCCTGTTTAATGCCCTCACCGGTTCCCGTCAGCATGTCGGAAACTATCCCGGTGTGACTGTAGAGAAAAAAGAAGGGATCTATCAGCTCGACGAGCAGAAGATCAACATCGTCGATCTGCCCGGCACCTATTCGCTGACCGCCTATTCCGAGGAGGAGGTGGTGGCGCGTGATTTCCTCATCTTTCAGAAGCCACAGGTTATCGTCAATATCATCGATGCCTCCAATCTGGAGCGCAACCTCTATCTGACCACCCAGTTTTTCGAGCTCGGTATCCCCCTCATCATTGCCCTCAACATGATTGACGTGGCCCGGGACCGGGGGATCGAAGTGAAGGCGGAACGGCTGGCCGAGTTTCTTGGAGTGCCGGTGGTGCCGATCATCGCCCGCAGCGGTCACGGGACTCGCCAGCTGATGGAGGCGACGGTGCGGCTCGCTGCCCGGAAAAAGGAGTGGATTCCGAAACGGATTTCTTACGGCGAGGATCTTGATTCAACCCTGCTCGATCTGGAGGAGAAAATCAGGGCGGAAAATTTTCTGATCGACGCCTATCCGGTCCGCTGGGTGGCAATCAAATATCTGGAAAAGGATTCGCAGATTCTGGAGCGCGGGAGACGGGAAAATGCCGTCCTGTCCGGTGAGCTTGAGCAGCGGGTGGAGACAGTGTCCCGTCATCTGCGTGAGACCATGGAGACCTATCCCGAGGCGATGGTGGCGGACCATCGTTATGGCTATATCAAGGGCATCGTCAAAAAAGGCGTCATCGTCTCCAAGTATGATGCCAACCGTCTCTATACCTCCGACCGTATCGATAAGGTGCTGACCAATCGTTTTTTCGGGCCGCTTTTCATGGGGCTTGTTCTCTACGGTCTGTATACCTTCACCTTTTCCTACAGTGAACAGCCTGTCTCCTGGCTGGAGACCCTTTTTGACTGGCTGTCCCGGACAGCGGACACGCTGTTGCCGGACGGCCACCTGAAATCGCTCGTCGTCTCCGGCATCATCGACGGCGTGGGCGGCGTGCTGGGCTTTGTGCCGCTCATCATGTTCATGTTTTTCGGCATCGCCGTGCTGGAGGACTCCGGATATCTCGCCCGGGTCGCTTTCATGCTGGATCGGATCTTTCGCATC
>CAZUZJ010000259.1:0-3601 GCA_964624225.1 uncultured Desulfobulbia bacterium
GATCAAGAACATCATCCTCTTTATCATTCTGGTCCGGGCCGGCGAATTCCTCCTCTCAGCCATGACCGGCCCGTTCTTTATCGATGCGGGGCTGAAAGAGCATTACGGCTGGATCACCGGCGGGATCGGGCTGCCCTGCTCCATTGTCGGCGCCATGGCAGGCGGCTGGCTCATTGCCAGGAAATCATTGCAAAAAATGATCTGGCCCTTTCTGCTGGCCCAGAACCTGACCAATGTCGTCTACATGCTGCTGGCCTTTTATCTGCTGGGCGAGGGACAGGGCGGGAGTGGCGGAATGGTCCCGACGGTGCGAGGAATCGATCTGCTGCTGACCTGCGGGGTCGTGTCCTTCGACTCGCTGGCCGGGGGGCTGGGCACCGCTGTGCTCATGACCTTTCTCATGGGCCTGTGCAAGGACAATTTCAAGGCAGCCCATTATGCCATCGGCACCGGCCTGATGAGTGTTTCCGGCGTCTATGCCGGCGCCTTCAGCGGTTTTCTCGTGAAGTGGTGGGGGTATGGCTGGTTCTTCGGGGCGAGCTTCTGTCTTTCCCTGCCGGCCATGGCCCTGCTGCCGTTTCTGCCGTGGCCGGCAGGGAAAGAAAAACAATGAACCCGTAAAAAGTTTTTTTTACCACCGAGACCACTGAGGACACGGAGAAAATACTTTCAACAAGCAGTCATCTCCGGGTGCCCTGTGGTCTTTGTGGTTGACTGAACGGTCGAACCGATTATTTCGTCCGGGCGTCGAGAAGCTTCAGGATTTCCGGGGTAATATCGGTTGATTCGTCGGCGTAGAGCAGACCGGTTCGCGAGCTGAGACCCTTGCGGGTATTTTCCAGGATCAGGAGATACTTTTCCTTCTTGCCGTATTCGGCAATCAGCTCATGGAGATCCTTCAGGATCGGCTCCATGATTTTTTTCTCAAGCTGCTTCAACTCGAATTGCGCATCATCGGTCTTGAGCTTGAACTCCCGCATCCTCATCTGATAGTCACGTTCTTTCTGCTCAAGGATTTCCCGACCCCAGACAGAACGCTTCTTTTCGATCTCCTCACCAAGCGATTCAAGAGCTGACTGCTCCTTGCCGAATTTATCCTGAAACTCCTGCACCTTGCCCTCAAGCTGCTTCTGGGCGGTCTGTCCCACCTTCGACTGGGTGAGAACCTCCTGCAGACTGATGGTGGCCACCTTCATCGCCTCCGCCGAAAAAACCGGCCCCGGCGCTCCCCAGAGAACAGCCACACCAACCAGACACCACAATGCCACTGCTTGCATACGTTTCATGGTTTACTCCTGATTCAGACGACAACTCTGCCGCGCGCGACAGGCTGCGCCACATGGAAAGCCATACAAAAAAGCCGGGAAGACTGGACAGTCTTTCCCGGCTTTCGTCGGACGGAAAAAAATCTTAGCGAATTACAAAATCATCGCGCCGATTCTGCGCCCATGAGTATTCGTCATGGCCATAGAGAAGCGGTTTTTCCTCGCCATAGCTGACGGTGTTCAGCCTGCTCTCGGCAACACCGAGGTTGACGAGATAGGTCTTGGCCTGCAGGGCACGACGCTCGCCAAGGGCCATGTTGTACTCGTTGGTGCCGCGCTCGTCACAGTTGCCCTCGATGGTGATCTGTACGGTGGGATAGGACCGCAGAAAATCGCCATTCCCCTCGAGGCGTGATTTCTGATCGTCACGAATATCTGACTTGTCGAAATCAAAATAGACCGGGAGCATGGGACCATGGGTTCTGCCCTCGGAGATTTTCGCATTGGCGGCGGTGTAAGGGTTGGAATCGAGGGACTCCTCGCCACCCATCCTTTCACCGACATCCACCCGCGGTTTCTCAACAGGGGCCACCGGAGCTTCCTCGGTGGGAACTGCTTTTTTCGCGCAACCACCAGCAACGAACGCAACAGAAACCATCAACGACGCGACTGCCAACATCCGAACCTGTTTTACCTTCATCATTTTGCCTCCTTTCTCGACAAAAAAACGTGAAGTGCTGAATAAAAAAAACCTGAAAAAAAAATTTTCCAGGCGATAACAACCTCTCTCAACAAGAAGATCCTTATATTTGTTTGATACACTAATCAATCATAAAATGATACCTGCTCCTCCTGAAAGTGGCAAGGGAAATCGCTATTTTTTACTTAATAAACTATTATACATGCAACTTCATCAAATTTCTTGCAAAATTTACCGATTACGTCAAAAATATCGATCACTGCTTTTTTTCATAATTTTTATCGAAATCGTAAAAAACCACGATTCCGACGGGCGGAGCATTGTAACTCCTTGTTGTTTTCACTTTCCCGCCCGCCATGGTTTGCGGGTTTTTGCGCGACCATTAATTTTTGCCTTGCGGAACACACCACGACCATGAAAAGCCTGATCGCCACCAACCCCTGGGGCACTTTCTTCGGGATAACCCAGAAAACCCTTGATGCCGTCTGGAATAACCTCACCGCGCCGGCCGGCAATTCCGTCATCTATATCTCCATGGAGATCGGCGCGGACCGGGATGTCTACCATCCGGTCAAAAACAGGCTGCAGGACACCACCATCGACAAATCATCCTCAAATATGCTGCGCCATTTCTCACGGCTCTTTCTCCATGGCCCGGACAAAATTCCCAATTACAGCGGCGGTCTCGGCATCCTGGCGGGTGATACCCTGAAAAGTTTTGCCGATCTGCAGATTCCCTGTGTCGCCATCTCGCTGCTCTATCGCAAGGGATATTTTTCCCAACTGGTCGATTCCCGCCTCGGCCAGATCTCCACCGCCACTGACTGGTCTCCGGAAAACACTCCCACCCTCTATCAGATGAAAAACCCCGATTTTCCGGATCTCCCCCTGGAAATCGAAGTTCCCTTTTATGACGAACATGACCGTGAGGTGCTGGCCACCGCCCGTCTCTGGATCAAGATGGAGATTAACTCCACCCTCGATTTTTTCGTCCCGGAGATTCTCCTCGACTACAGCATCCCCTCTTCTCCAGAATTCATCAGACAGGTTTCCCAGCAACTCTACGACAGTGTTTCCGACCAGGCCAAGGCGGTGCAGCGACGGCTGCTCGGCGCCTCGGTCGTCGCGGTCAAAAGAAAACTGGGGCTGACCGGTTCGATATTCCATCTCAACGAACAGCACGGCGTCGTTCTGGTCCTGAACCTCATCGCGGAAAGGCTGGAAGAGAAACTGGGCCAGGACTACCAGTTCAGGGCGACGGACAGCGATATTCTGGCGGCAGCTCAGCAGGCCGCGCAACAGGTGGTCTTTACCATCCATACCCCGGTCAAGGCCGGCCATGACCGATTTGACAAGAACATCATCAGCCAGATCGGCCACGCCTTCTGCGGCAGGGTGCTGCATCTGCTCGCCCAGGACGAGGAACACCCGCACCAGTTCAACTTCACCACCCTGGCCATGCGGGTTAACCGGGCAACCAACAGTGTCAGCCGGTTGCACAAGGAGGTCACCCGCAAACAGTTTCCCCAGTTTGCCGACAAGATCAGCGCCATCACCAATGGCGTCCACCATCTGACCTGGATCAGTGACGCCAAGGCCGCCCTCTACGACAGCTTTATCGAGCTGAAAAACTGGC
>CAZUZJ010000260.1:0-3599 GCA_964624225.1 uncultured Desulfobulbia bacterium
TACAAACACATACTTATAGTATCCTCTCAAATACATAAAAGCAAAAAGTATAAGACCGGCCCAGCATAAAATTCCGCCGTCATCTCAGACCACCGGGACATGCTCCAAAAGCAGATCAACGACCCTGTCCCGCGTCGTGCCGGCGGCCTCGGCGGCCAGACTGAGAATGAGCCGGTGGCGCAGGACATCATGGACCACCTCCTGGACGTCATCCGGACTGACAAAATCGCGGCCCCGCAGCCAGGCAACGGCCCGGGCGCAGCGATCGAGGGCGATGGTCGCCCGAGGGCTGCCGCCGTAGTCGATCAAGCCGGCGAGACAATCGCCATAGTCAGCGGGATTGCGGGAAGCGATGACCAGCTGGATGATATACTCCTCCACCGGCGCCGCCATATGGATGGCCAGCACCTCCTGCCGGGCGCGGAGGATCTCCTCCTGACTGACGACCCTTTCCGGTCGCTGCCGTTGTCGGCCCGCCTCCTGGCGGGCCAGGGCAAGAATGTCCCGTTCCGCCGCCACCGACGGGTAATCGACCCTGACGTGCATGAGAAACCGATCAAGTTGCGCCTCGGGCAGCGGGTAGGTGCCTTCCTGTTCGATGGGATTCTGGGTCGCCATGACCAGGAACAGTTCTGGCAGGGTGTATGTCTGCCGGCCGATGCTGACCTGCCGTTCCGCCATGGCCTCAAGCAGGGCGGACTGCACCTTGGCCGGAGCCCGGTTCACCTCGTCGGCCAGGACGATATTGTGAAAGATCGGCCCGGGTTGAAAGGTAAACTCGCCGGCGCCCGGCTGGTAGATGTCGGTGCCGGTCACATCGCCGGGCAGCAGATCAGGGGTAAACTGGATCCGGTGGAAATCAGCCTCGATCCCTGCCGCCAGGCACTTGACCGCCTTGGTCTTGGCCAGACCCGGCGCCCCCTCCACCAGCAGATGGCCATCGGCGAGCAGGGCGATCAGCCGCCGTTCCACCAGCCGCTGCTGGCCGACAATCTGCCCCTCCAGCCACTTTCTCAGTTCCGTAAATGCCCTTCTATTCTCCATCTGTCGCAGCCTGCCCACCGGGTTTCACAAAAAAAAAAATCAATCTGACCAGATAAATATGCTGACGGCGCGCGTTGTTTTCCCCTACAATGAAGCAGATCAGCTTCCGACCCGATTCCGCCGCCCGCCCAATGCGACAAACCGCCAGGGCCATTGCCGGAAAAGACAATGATAACAACAAGATCGACCGAAGAAAAAAGTATAACACGATCACCCGGCAATTGCCCGCACTTCTTCGCCGGTGCCGGTGAATCTCCATTGCAATGCGGTTACCAAACGGTAACAATATCGGCCCGCAAATCGTTACCAACCCGTAACACCCCCAGGAAAACTTTGACTTATCATCTTGAAATATCAGTAAAAATCTTTATGGCACACCCCTTGCTTAAGAAATAACAACAACCATCCGTTCATCCCCCACTCACCAGAGACAAAGGAGGTCCGCCTATGGGGAACACAAAGAGGAAGGGGATCGGCGTCTCCATCCTGATCGTCCTGGCCATCGCCGTTTTCGTCGGCCTGTTCGTGGCCCTGGGACCGCCGAAATTGCTGGCAAAATCCGAAACGCCCGACTTCTGCGCCGGCTGCCATGTCATGGAGGCCCAGTATGACGCCTGGTCCCATGCCGGCGCCCACCGCCGCCAGTTGTGCGTTGACTGCCACCTGCCCAACCACAACATCGCGGCCCATTACCTCTGGAAGAGCATCGACGGCATGAAGGACGTCGTTGCCTTCTATTCCGGCAAGGTGCCGGAGCGGATCGAGATCACCGACCATGGCCGGGCGGTGGTGCAGGCCAACTGCATCCGCTGCCATGAAACCACCGTTGACCACATCGACCAGCAGCGCCTCTGCTGGCAATGTCACCGGCGCATCACCCATCGCGGTGTCGGCCAGATCATGACCCTGTGAGGGATGCGAGGCACCTGTTTGTGATTTTAAAAGTTTTCTCTGTGCGCCCTGTGGTAAAAAAAAGACTTTTTGCAACGCCATCAACTCAAAGAGGGAGGAAAATATGAAGAAAAAATTGGCAATGTCTCTGGTTCTGCTGGCCGCCGCCGGCCTGCTGATGAGCGGCTGCAATGCCCCGGAAAAGGTCGAGGCGGTGCGGCCGGTGAAGATCGCCGATGACGAGATCGATCCCGCCGAGTGGGGCAAGGCCTATCCGGTCCATTACGACCTGTGGGGGAAGACCGCCGACCCGACCGAGCCGGGCAAGAGCAAGTACAAACGGGGCTTTGACGCCGACAACATCACCTACGACAAACTCTCCGAGTTTCCCTACATGGCCCTGCTCTTCAACGGCTGGGGTTTCGGCGTCGAATACAATGAGCCGCGCGGCCATGCTTACATGATCAAGGATCAGCTCGAAATCGACCCGTCCCGCCTCAAGGCCGGCGGCGTCTGCCTGACCTGCAAGACGCCCTACGCGACCAGGCTTGAGGCGGAGATGGGCAAGGATTACTACAGCAAACCCTGGGCTGAGGTCCACGCCCGGATCCCGGAAAAGCATCAGGAGCTGGGAGTGGCCTGCATCGACTGTCATGACAGCAAGGACATGTCGCTTGTCATCAGCCGCCAGGTCACCCTGGGCAAGGCCCTGGATGCCATCAAGGTGGACCAGAGCAAACTCACCCATCAGGACATGCGCTCCCTGGTCTGCGCCCAGTGTCACGTCACCTACAACATTCCCAAGGAGGACGGCAAGTCGGTCTCCATCTACTTCCCCTGGCAGGGCAGCTCCTGGGGCGATATCTCGGTTGAAAACATCATCAAACAGATCCGGGAGGACCAGACGGTGGGCGAATGGACGCAGACCGTTACCGGCTACAAGATGCCCTTCATGCGTCATCCCGAATTCGAGTTTTTCTCCCGCAACAGCGTCCACTGGATGGCCGGGGTATCCTGCGCCGACTGCCATATGCCCTACACCAAGGTGGGCGCCAACAAGGTCTCCGACCATCGGGTGACGAGCCCGCTCAAAAACGACATGAAGGCCTGCCAGCAGTGCCACACCGAATCGCCGGAGTGGCTGCGCAATCAGGTCTTCGCCATCCAGGATCGCACCGTTTCCATAATGATCCGCTCCGGTTACGCCACTGCGACGGTGGCCAAACTGATCGAGAAGGCCCATGCCCTGCAGGCGGCAGGCACGGAGATCGATCCGGCCCTCTATGCCCAGGCCAAGGACTTTTACATGGAGGCCTTTTTGCGCAGCCTCTATATCGGGGCCGAGAATTCGGTGGGGTTCCACAATCCGACCGAGGCGCTGCGCATCCTCGGCGATTCCACCGCCTTTGCCATGAAGGCCGAGGCCCTGCTCCGCCAGGCCCTGACCAAGGCCGGTCATGAGGTGCCGCTCAACGTCGATCTCGAACTTGACAAGTACCTGAGCGAACGGGGCAAGAAGAAGCTCATGCTGCAGAAGGACGTGGAATTCAAGGATCCCTTCGGTGTCCAGGACAAACTGATCAACATCGAGGCAAAGAGCAACTGATCTGGAGCGGGGCCGTGATGACCGGGTGCTCCGGCAGCAGGTCGAGGAGTCGGATGGC
>CAZUZJ010000261.1:0-3507 GCA_964624225.1 uncultured Desulfobulbia bacterium
CAGGGGCGACTGGTTACCTTCGGCATCACACCGGACAAGCCGGAGATCGGCTATGGCTACATCGAAAAGGGTGACGATTGCCGGGTCCGCTCCTTTGTCGAAAAGCCCGATCTGGCCACCGCGGAGAGGTATCTCGCCGCCGGCAACTATTTCTGGAACAGCGGCATGTTCGCCTTCTCCATCTCGACCATCCTGGCTGAGATGGAGCAGTTGACGCCGGCTATCCATGCCGCCATGGCCGCCGCCCTGGCCAGGGGGACACGGGATAACCGTTTTTTTCGTTTTGATCGCGAGGAAATGGCGGCCTGCCCGGATGACTCCATCGATTACGCCGTCATGGAAAAATCGGCCACTGTCGCCGTGATCCCGGCCGACCTCGGCTGGAGCGACATCGGCTCCTGGCAGGCCTTGTATGAGGTGGCGGCCAAGGATGGAGAGGGCAACGTGCTGCTCGGTGATGTCATGACCCATGATGTCAGCAACTGTCTCATCCATTCCGAGCACGGACTGGTGGCGGCCATCGGCCTGCGCGATACCCTCGTCGTCGATACCGCGGATGCGGTGCTTGTCGCGCCCATCAACCGCTCCCAGGAGATTAAACAGATCGTCACCCGCCTGAAAAAGGAAAAGCGGGAGGAATATCTGCTGCACCGCACGGTTTTCCGGCCCTGGGGCAGCTATACCATCCTCGAGGAGCAGCCCAATTTCAAGATCAAACGGATCACGGTCAATCCCGGGGTCAAACTCTCCCTGCAACTGCACCATCATCGCTCCGAGCACTGGGTGGTGGTGCGGGGCGCGGCCCGGGTCACCTGTGGGGAGAGAGTTTTTCTCGTCCTCGAGAATCAGTCCACCTATATCCCCTGCGGGGAAAAACACCGGCTGGAGAATCCGGGCATTATTCCCCTGGAGCTGATCGAGGTGCAGAACGGCAGTTACCTCGGCGAGGATGACATCGTCCGCTTCGATGATGACTTCGGCCGGGAGGAGAAAGCCTGCTGAACCGGCGGCGGGGGCGCTAGGAGCTGATGACCATCAAACGTCACGATCCCTCTTCCATCGAGTACTATCTGCCCTTTTTTTACGATATCGGGGTGGAGTGCCCGTATGGCCTGCGCCGGATGGCCATCTATCGTCAGCAGCAATTCGCCGCTCTGCCTGATGCGCTGTTGGGCCGTTTTTTTGCGGCGGGATTCCGGCGCAACGGCAATTGTCTCTATACCATGGTCTGCCCGGGCTGCCAAAGCTGCATTCCCATCCGGCTCTATCCAACGGAGTTCAGGCCGAACCGCAGCCAGAAGCGGGTGCTGCGCCGCAACCGGGATATGGAGATTGCCATGGGACCGCTGCATATCACCGAGGAAAAGCTCGCCCTCTGCAGCGCCTTTCTGGAAACCCGTTTTCCGGCCCGGGGCAATACGGCGATGGGCTATTACGGCACCTTTTTCGCCAACTCCCTCTGTTCGACCATTGAGATCGAATACCGGCTCGGCAATAGACTGCTCGGGGTCGGTATTGTCGATACCGGTGCGGACTGGCTCAATGCGGTTTACTGTTACTATGATCCTGCCGAGGAAAAACGAGGGCTTGGCACCTTCAACATCCTTCATCTCATTGACCTGTGCCGCACCAAGGGCATAAAGACGCTGTATCTCGGTTACCTGATCCGCGAGGTGCCGGCCATGAACTACAAGGAGCGGTTTTGCCCCCATTATCTGCTGGAAAACGGACTCTGGTGCCGGTATGAGCGGTCCTGACCGACCGGGAACGAAGCATGAGTGTATTGCAAAAAAAAAACAGAAAATCAACCACAGAGATCACAGCGAAGCAAGAGGCAACGAGTTGTAATTTGAAAAGTTTTCTTTGGCTCTCAGTGGGAAATAAAGACTTCAGAACGTCATGAAAGTCATACTGGCAAAAAAGGCGGGATTCTGCATGGGGGTGCGCCGGGCGGTGGAAACCACCCTGGATACGGTGCACAAGGGCGACGGCAACATCGCCACCTTCGGCCCTCTGATTCATAACCCTCAAGTCCTTGGTTTGCTGCAGGATCAGGGCGTCGGGATTCTCAAGGAGATTCCGGAGCATCTGTCCGGCACCGTCATCATCCGCGCCCATGGGGTGCCGCCCGCCGACAAGGAGAAGCTGGCCGCCGCCGGCGCCCGGGTCATGGACGCCACCTGCCCCCGGGTCGTGAAGGTGCAGGCCATTATCCGCACGTATCGGGAGAAAGACCATGCCACCATCATCATCGGTGACAAGAACCACGCCGAGGTTGTCGGCCTGATGGGGTATGCCGCTCCTGATGTCCAGGTGGTCAGCGATGAAAATGATCTCGTCGGCCTCGCCATCAGCGGCCCGTACATCATCGTCAGCCAGACGACCCAGGACGAGTTCGCCTTTCAGCGGCTGAGCGAGGCGATCATGGCCCGTTTCCCGGGGGGCAAGGTGTTCAACACCATCTGTGATTCGACCCATAAACGGCAGGAGGAGGTCCGCAATCTCGCCCGCATGGTGCCGGCCATGGTGGTGGTCGGCGGCACCGGCAGCGCCAACACCCAGCGCCTTGGCCAGATTGCCGCCGAGATGGGCTGCCGGGTCTTTATGGCCGAGACCGAGGCAGATCTTGACTGCGGGCAGATCGCCTCCTTTGATTGCATCGGCGTTGCTGCCGGCGCCTCGACCCCGACCTGGATGATCAATCGGGTGGTGCGCTGGCTGGAGTCATGTCCCGCCCAGGGCGACAGTTGGCTGAAAATTTTTTCCCTGCGGCTCATTCATGCCCTGCTCGCCTCCAATCTCTTTGTCGCCGTGGCCGGCGGTCTGCTCGCCCTGGTCTGCTGCCTGTTGCAGGACAGCGCGCCGCGTGGCGAGGATTTTTTCATTGCCGCCGGTTATCTGCTCGCCATGCACAACCTGAATCGTTTTGCCGATTTCCGCACCGGCAGGATGAATGATCCCCTGCTGGAGACCTTCTGGCGCCGGTTGTCGGTGCCGCTCCTTGCCCTCTCCGGCGTCGCTCTGCTTGTTTCCCTCTTTCTCGCCCGGGGCAAGGGGCTGCCGCCGTTTGTCATTTTGTTTTCCATGAGCACGCTTGGCATCCTCTACACGGTACCCTTCATCCCGCGGATCATCGCCGCCATCATCAGGGTGCGGCGGCTCAAGGAGATTCCCGGTTCCAAGACCTTTTTCGTCGCCCTGGCCTGGGCCTTTGTCACCGTCCTCATTCCCGGGCTTGGCAAGGATTTTTTTTCACCGCAGACTTTTTCGGTTTTTGTGCTTATAGTGCTTTTTGTTTTTATCCGCACCCTGCTCTATGATGTCTTTGACGTGCAGGGCGACCGGATCGCCGGCAAGGAGACCCTGCCGGTCTGCATCGGGGAAAAGGGATCGCTGCGGCTGCTGTATGTGAGCCTTGCCGTTCTGGCCGTGCTGCTCATCGTCTTTCCCGTGGCCGGTCTCATTGCCCCGGCTGCGCCCCTGTTGCTTGTGCCCGTGGCGTCGCTG
>CAZUZJ010000262.1:0-3498 GCA_964624225.1 uncultured Desulfobulbia bacterium
GGATGATCGGGGTGGCAGGGAGAATCCGCGACCGCGTGATGATCGCCCTGCCAAAGGAAACAAATCGTCGGGATAGTGAATGAGACCCGCGCCGCCGGGCCGGCCGGCCCGGCGGCGGAATGCATGTTAGAATTTGTAGGCGGCGCTCAGGAAAAACACGTTGGCCGTGTAATCCGGATCCATTCCCGCCCCGGTCAGATAGTTATTGCTGGTGGCGCCCCAGACATAGGAGTAGCCGTCGTAGAACTGGTCGTTGTACTCATAGTCTTCATACACATACCCACCGGTCAGAGTGAGATGCTGATTGACCGCATAGATCGCCTTGATCATAAAGGAATCCCGGGTGTAGTCATCCCATTCCTCCGAATCCACCGTGCTGTTGGTGTAGCCGTCCGGCACTGACTCGAAATAGGTATAGTCGGCAAAGCCGTCGGAACGGATATGGTCGAACTGGGCGCGCAGGGTCAGGGTCTCGGGAATGACCCTGATGTCAACGGCCAGGCCGTAATCAAAGGTTTCGTCTTCCTGATCCGCGGTCCAGTTGTAGCGGCCGTCACCGTCGGTGGTGTCGATCGGACCGGCCGTTGCCTCCGTCACCGAGGTGCCGAGGTTCCGCTGCATCTGATCAATGTTCACCACCTCGTAATCGAGATAGGCGGAAACGGTGAGGTTGGCGGTCACCGTGAGATCGGCGCTGAGCCCCACCCCGTCGCTTTCCTTATCGAGCAGGCCGAAGACGGTTTCATCATACTCCGATTTCTGGTGTCTGTAGCTCAGCCCGAGATTCAAGCGATCGATGGGGGTCAAATCCACGTCGATGGTGAAGGTGTCGCGATCCTGATCCGCTGCGTCGAACCGGCGGATATAGGGCTCGATGGCATCCGCGGTGGACTGGGTGCCGGTGGCGAGAATCAGCTGCTCCCACGGCGAATCGCGCTCCATCCGTTCGTAGCCAACTTTAACCATCATGAAATCAAGGCCGGTCCACTTGACGTCGAGGCCGTAGATGTCGTCATCGGTTTCCGGCAGATCGCCGCGATGGCGGTCAACATCGACGTTCTTGTAGTAGGGGGTCAGCTTGAAACGGGCCGGCAGCTTGAAGCCCGCCTCGATCCCGTAGCTCTTCTTGTCGTACTCGAAGAGGTGATTGTCAAAGGGTTCGCTGGTGGTTGTCGTGGTGGTGTAGGAGCTGCTGATTTCGTCCGACTTGTTCTCCTTTTCATAGCCGGAGTAAAAGAGCTTGGCATCGGCAAAAGCAAGCGGTCGGGAGGTCAGCACCACGTTATAGGTAAGGGTATCCACTTCACCGTCGAACTCGGTGTCGGACAGGGAGAGGATACGGGCCGAGCCGTTGGTGTTGTATGCGTTGAGCAGATCCATATCGCTTTTGGACTCGGATTTGCCGATATTGACCGCCAGGGCGCTGCTCATCGGCAACTTCACCCGGCCCTTGAAACTGATCTTACTGTTGCTGTTGTCCGGCGGCAAAGAGAGAAATTCACTGGTGTTTGCCGCCGCCAGACTGGGGAAATAGAGGTAGGGGTTGTCGTTTTCAAAGCGACTGTAGACATAGGAGAGGGCGGCAAAAAAGGGATCCTCGCCGTAGCCGACTTCGGCCTTGAAGGTGTTGGTCTTGTAGTCCACCGGTTCGGGCAGCTCGGTACTGATGCCGCTGTAGGTGCCGGCCGGCTTGATTCCCTCCCGGTCCTCCTGGGTTACGGAGAAATCGGCGAAAAAGGGCTTGAGCAGATTGAGCTTGATGCCGGCCCCATACTGATCGCGACTGACGGAATAGTCAAACTCGCTGGGCCAGACCGTCGGGTCGGTCGGCAGGGAGGCCGATGTCGCCGTGGTGGTCAGGGTATCACTGCCGACTCCCCGGTAAAAGGTTCTGGCGTCAAAGGTGAGATTGTGGGGAATCTCCTTGTAATAGAGATCGATGGTGAATTTATCATAGAGGCCGGCGCCAAAATCATATGTCTGGGTATCCCGACCGATGGTGCCGGAGGAAAAGTTCAAAAAGCCCGAACCGGCATTGTAATTGAGATCAAGGCCGCCGGTGAAACCGGAATCAGGATCATCGTATTCATTGAACTTGGCCTCTTCACCGCTGACGTCAATGGAGCGGCCCTCCACCGTCACCTGACCGGAAAATTCTTCTGCGCCATAAGCCCATGCGCCACACAGCGCGGGCAGAAGGGCAACTGCTGTGACAAGTATCTTTTTCATGATGGCTCCCTCCTTATTTGATAAACCGCAGGCCCAGGGTATTCGGTCCGCTGCTGCCATGGATAGTGGTATGGCAGTTCGTGCATGAGCGGGCGACGCCGCCCCTGCCCGCCGGTGCACTGGAGACAAAGGAGGTGGCCTGGGGATAGGGAGTGCCGGGATGTCTGGTCCAGTCGTGACATGCCTGGCAAATGCTGGGAACCTTCTGAACCAGCAGTTTCCCGTGATTGCTGACGTGAGCGGTATGGCAGGTGAGGCAATCCTCCTCCACCGGCGGGTGCTCATACATGTAGGGCCCACGTTTTTCGGCATGACAGGTGTAGCAGAGCTCATTGACCGAATCGGCCTTGATGTTCTGGCTGCCGAATGATCCATGGGGGTCGTGGCAGTCACTGCAGGAGATTTTTCCTTCCTTGATCGGGTGGTGCGACTGCCGTTTCGACTCTGCCCGGATGTCCATGTGACAGGAGAAACAGAGTTCGGACTGGGACTGCTTGAGATTTTTCGACTGGCCGGAATGGCCGGAATGACACGAGGTGCAGGAAAGTCCTTCCCCTTTATGCGCGCTTGACTCCCAGAGGGCGACATGCTTGCTGCCGCTGTGGCAGGACAGGCACTGCGCGCTCATCTCCTCGGCGGAGCGGCCGCCATCCTTGGCAAAGGAGATGATGGTGGTTTTCGACTGCTCGCCGTTCAGATGCTGTTCAGCCGATCCGTGACAGGACTGGCAACCGTTCGCCCCCCGCCAGACCCGGGCGTGGACGGATGCATTGAAGCTCGCCGTTGCGCTCTCATGGCACTCGGCGCAAGATTCCTCGCCGGCAATGGCCGGCACTGCCATTCCCGCTGCGCCGAGAACGGCACAGACACCGGCGGCGCCCAGATAGAGCGCGAGCCTTTTTCGTAACCTCCCGAATCGTTGCAAGGTACGGTCATCCATTCTTTTCCCTCCTTTCTTCGTGATGATGAAACAGCGAAACCACCCGCGCCTGAGCACAACAGCCTGGCCCAGACTGCCGGGCATCGACGACTGCATGGCCGGCGCCTCTCAACCAGTATCCCCACAGAGCGAAAGACAGGCGCCGCCACCACCTTTTTAGCCAGGGCGCGCACCTCCCCGGCATCACATACCACGTTGTAACAGAGTATAGGGGAGGTGACCGGGCCAAATCAAGACGAAAATCACCAGTTGGTCATGAGCTGCTTTTTGTGATGCAAATGATGATGGCGTCGCAAAAAGTCGCCAACTGCTTCGTTGCTGCACATTAT
>CAZUZJ010000263.1:0-2324 GCA_964624225.1 uncultured Desulfobulbia bacterium
GGCGGGAGGCAGGCAGTCCGTCAAGGATCTGGCCGGCAAATATCTGACCTTTGATCTGGGCCGGGAGGAATACGGGATCGGCATTCTCAAGGTGCGGGAGATCATCGGCATGATGGAGATCACCGCAGTGCCGCACACGCCGCGTTACATCAAGGGAGTGATCAACCTGCGCGGCAGCGTCATTCCGGTGCTCGATCTGCGGCTCAAGTTCAACATGGAGTCCCGGGAATACAATGAACGGACCTGCATCATCGTCGTCGAGGTGCAGGGCGAGTCGGGCGTTATCATGGTCGGCATGATTGTCGATTCGGTTTCCGAGGTTCTGAACATCGCCGAATCCGAGATTGAACCACCGCCGGCGTTCGGCGGCGGCGAGATGGACATGGAAAATTTTCTCGGTATGGCAAAGATCAAGGGCAAAGTGAAGATCCTGATCGATGTGGACGAGGTTGTCGGCGAGGCAGGGGCCAGGCTGGCTGCGATCTAGCCCACGGCCGCCGGTCCGCGAGGCGCACGGATGGATATTGTCATACAGCAGAATCGGCTCACCGATGATGACTTCAAAAAGCTCAGCGCCCTGGTCTTTGCCCAGACCGGCATCTTTCTCAAGCCGGAAAAGAAGGAGCTGCTCAATGCCCGCCTCGGTAAACGGCTGCGCGCCTGCGGGATCACCTCTTTTTCCGCTTACTATGATTATGTCATTCGTGACAAAAGCGGCGCCGAACTTGTTCATCTCATCAACTGCGTTTCCACCAATTTCACCAGCTTTTTTCGGGAAAAGGCCCATTTTGATTTTCTCGAGACCGAGGTGCTGCCCGACTTCCTGAAAAGGGACCGGACATCGGCAGCGATGAAGGTCTGGTCCGCTGCCTGTTCATCCGGGGAGGAGCCCTACACGCTGGCCATGGTTCTTTCCTGCTTTGCCGCCACCCACCCGGCCTTTCGTTTTTCCCTGCTGGCCACCGACATCTCGACCCGGGTGCTGGCAATGGCGGAGGCAGGCATCTATGCCATGGACAAGGTGGACAAGGTGCCGCCGGAGCATCTGCGCAGATTTTTTCAGAAGGGGGTCGGAAAGTGCGCAGGCTTTGTCAAGGCCAAGGAAGAGCTGCGCCGCGCCCTGACTTTCCGGCGCTTCAATCTGATGGATCCCTTTCCCTGGAAAGGGGAGATGGATGTGATTTTCTGTCGCAACGTGATGATTTATTTTACCCGGGAAACCCAGATGGAGCTGGTGGAAAAATTTTATCACTGCCTGGCGCCGGGCGGCTATCTCTTTATCGGCCATTCCGAAAGCCTGTCGAATGTTAATCATCGCTTCCGCCAGGCAGCGACAACCGTGTACCGGAAACTGTCATGACAACTCTGCGGGAAGATCATAGGGGCGGGTTGTCCCGGCCGGCTGGACCCAATATCGGGTCGAAGAACGACGCGGCGCGATCGAAGCGGCAGCAGTCATGAGGGTCGTTGTCGGTATCTCCGACCTGAAGGTGAGCAATGAGAACAAGGACGTCCTCATCACCTATTCACTCGGTTCCTGTATCGCTGTTGTCATCTGGGATCCGGTAGTCAGGGTTGGCGGCCTGCTCCATTACATGCTGCCGGAATCGCGGCTCGACCGGGAACGGGCGGAGAAGAACCCCTTTATGTTCGCCGACACCGGCATTCCCGCCCTGTTCAAGGAGGCCTACCGGCTCGGGGCGGTGAAAAGCAGGCTTGTTGTCAAGGTGGTCGGCGGCGCCCAGATCCTCGACCCCACCGGCCTGTTCAACATCGGCAAGCGCAATTACCTGTTGCTCCGCCGCCTGTTTGCCAAAAATCGTATCGTCATCGACGCCGAAGATGTCGGCGGCTGCGTCAACCGGACCGTCAGCCTGGAGATCGCTTCCGGCCGGGTGGTCCTGAAAGTTTCGGGACGGGGGGAGTTCGACCTGTGAGCCGCGTTGAAGAAATCATGGGCATGGTTCGCCATGTTCCCCCCTTTCCCAGGGTGGCGGAACGGGTGATGGAGCTGATCCGGGATCCGGCGGTGACGGTGCATCGCCTGGCCGAGGCGATCCAGTACGATCCGATCACCACCGCCAATGTCCTGAAAATCTGCAATGCCGCCTACTTCGGCCTGCCCCGCAAGGTGACCTCCCTGGAGGAAGGACTGCTGGTCATTGGCCATGAGACGTTAAAGGATATCATCGTTACCAGCAGCTGCGCCCCTTTTTACCAGGGCGCGGCCGGCGCGGGCTATGTCCTCGAACCGGGCCAGATGTGGCGCCATTCGGTGGCTTGCGGCATCATGGCCAGGATCCTGGTCCGCCATATCGGCGGGG
>CAZUZJ010000263.1:2357-3491 GCA_964624225.1 uncultured Desulfobulbia bacterium
TTTACCGCCGGTCTTTTGCACGATATCGGCAAGCGTTTTCTGAGCGGTTTTGTTGCCGACGACCTGGCCAGAATCATCACCGTGGTGGAAGAGGAGTCCTGCTCGTTCGTCGAGGCGGAGCGCCGCGTCATAGGCATCGATCATGCCGCCTTGGGCGGCATGATCCTGGAGCAGTGGCAGTTCGCCCCGGAACTGGTGGCGGCAGTGCGCGACCACCATCATGCCGATGCCATGCAGCGACCACCGCTTACCGCCCTCGTTGCCCTCAGTAACGGGCTGGTCCTGTCGCTTGGCATCGGCGTCGGAGCGGACGGCCTGGCTGCCGAACTGCATGGCGACGGGTTGGCCCGCTTCGCCATTTCCATGGAAACGGTGGAGCGCTGCCTGGCGGAGCTGTATGCCGAACTGGCCAGGGCCGAAGAACTGCTGAGTCTGTAGCTATGGAAAAAATCAAGGTACTGGTGGTTGACGATTCCGCCGTGGTGCGCAAGATCTTCACCGAGGAGCTGTCCCGGCAGCCGGACATCGAGGTGATCGGCGCCGCCCCGGATCCCTATGTGGCACGGGACAAGATCATCCAGCTGCAACCCGATGTCCTCACCCTTGACATCGAAATGCCGCGGATGGACGGGCTGACCTTTCTGCGGAAGCTGATGAAGCACTACCCCCTGCCGGTGATCATCGTCAGTTCCCTGACCCGCGAGGGCGGCGCCCTGGCCCTGGAGGCAATGGAGGCCGGGGCGGTGGATGTGGTATCCAAGCCGGGTGAGGCCTACTCGGTCGGCGACATGAGCGTCCAGCTCGCCGACAAGATCCGCGCCGCGGCCAGGGTCCGCCCGGCGGATCTGCAAAAAAAGGCTGCCGTGGCCCAGAGTGCTCGGCCGGCGCTGGTCAGCAAACGGTCGTTGACCGAATCGACCCACAAGGTCATTGCCATCGGCGCCTCCACCGGCGGGACCGAGGCGCTGAAAGAGGTGCTGATCCGGCTGCCGCCCACCGCGCCCGGTATCATGATCGTCCAGCACATGCCGGCCAACTTCACCGCCAGCTTCGCCCAGCGCCTCGACAGTCTCTGCCGGATCCGGGTCAAGGAGGCGGAGGATGGCGAGACCGTGCTGCCGGGACTGGCCCTGC
>CAZUZJ010000264.1:0-3472 GCA_964624225.1 uncultured Desulfobulbia bacterium
CGATCATCCTCTGCACGGGTTTCAGTTCTGTTGTTGATGAGGAGGCAGCCAGGGCCGCCGGGATCAGGGAGTTCGCCCTGAAACCGCTTTCCCGGGATGGGATCGGCCGGTTGGTCAGAAAAATATGTGACATTCCGGTCAATTGGTCAACAGTTACCCCGCCCTCGCAGCTGGTGAAGGGGTAACGAGCCTGACGTTGTGGTTGGGGTGACAGCATTGATGTGCGATGAAAACGACCGGTTGCGCAGGCGGGAGACGGTAAAATTGGTCAGGGAGGAAGGTGGCTGCGTGCCCTAGTGCCCGTCTGTCCTCAGGCGCCGTTCGAGACCGGCGTTGTGGATGATTAATTGAGAAAATTTTCCTGCCAGGCGGCGAAGATCACTGTCGGAAAGGCGGTCAGTATCGGTCATGCGGACCGTGGTGGTCCGGCCGGCGTTGTCCAGTGGCTGCCAGCGGCAAAAGAAACGGTCGTTGAGGGCGCCGGCAAAACAGATGACGGTGCGCTTCTGGCGGGCCGTGGCCAGGTGCTGACAGCAGGAGTCATAGCCGAAAAAGATATCCGCCTGATCGATCAGAGCGGAAAGCATGCCGATCCCGCCCTGGACACAGATCAGCCCCTTTGTGAAAACCGGATGGCTGCGGGTGAGAGCTTTTTCGGAAAGCCGGGCTGTGGCAAGGCCCCGATTCTCCATGGCCGCCATCAGTTTCGTTGCCCGTTCCCTCTCCTCCGGATGGCAGCCGCTGTCAAGGATGACGAGTGTTTTATCCTGGCGCAGCAGCAGAGAGAGCAGTTCTTCCTCGAAGGGATCGGGTAACCGTTTGCCGGCGTCGTTGCCCACCCCGAGGTTGATGACGATTTTTGCCGTATCGTCGGGAAATCCGGCGAGAAAGGCACGAACGGCCTGCTGGTGGACCGGCCGGATGGCGATGGAAGGCGGGAGTTGGCACTTTTCGTTCAAAAGATGATTGAGCCAGTCATTGGCCAACCTGCTCAGACGGTGTGAACTGTCCTGGGCAAATTCCCGCGAGGGGAAATAGCAGTACCAGTGGTCATCGATAAAGGGCAGCAGGCCGAGCTGACTCAGTCTGCTGTCCGGGTCGACGAGCAGGGTTCTGCCGGCGGCAAGTCCCTGACGTTCCTTTTCCAGGAGATGGTAGAGGGAGGTAAAATACACCAGCCGGCCGACCAGACCGCCGTCCCGTTGGTAGTGCACTTTGGTCCAGTGGACATCGGGGAGCCCGGCAAAGAGCTCCGCCAGGTGCTGTGGGCCGAAAACAATCAGTTCCGCCGCCGGGAAACTGCGGCGCAGGCGGTGGATGAGAATGGAGGTGATGGCGACATCGGCGCCGACGGTGACCCGGGAGAGGATGAGAATTTTGCGGATGGCGCTCTGCAGAGCGGGAGGGAAGGGCGGTCGCTGTTTGATCAGACGGTAGCGGGCAAGGAGCTGTTCTTCGTCATGAAAGCCGAGACGGAGCAGCAGTTCATGCACGACTCGCCCTTCGCTTCGTTGCCGGAGAATGGTCAGCATGCGCGCCAGCACCCGGCTGGCCAGGTCGGCGCCGCTGGCGCTGAAATCGTCGCAGAGGGGTTCAATGATGTTTTTATAGATGCTGGCCACCGCAGCCCGACGCAACGGACCGCTTTCTCCAGCGAGGGCGGTGGCGCAGAGATGTTCGATGAAGGAAAAATCAGGCGGCTGTCCGGTGGCTGCTCCCTCCATGAAAAAACGGCTTGCCTCCTCGATGGCTGCTTCATCCGCCAGTGGAAAGAGGGCGTCCTGGAAGCTCTGTCGTGCTGGGGCTCTGTCCATATCCTTGTGGTCGTGAGAGAGGGTGCAAAAGAAAAAAGTCGTTTGAAAATACCACTATAGACGGCCGTTGCGGTGTGGGCAAATAAATTGTGCTGTCATGGGGGAAAACCGCCGGCATGGTCCGGCGCCACGGTGTCGCGAAAGCGGAGGCGTACAGGTGGTACGGCGAGCATTTCGCGATCCCGCCGCAACGCGGGAGATCGGACTTTTTTGCGACGTCATCATCCTTGGTTAGCAGCTGCGTGCCTCATGGCGATAAAGAAGACACGGTCGGCGTGCCCTGCCTTGCTCCCGGGGAAAAAAGAAGAGGGGCAGGGCGATCAGCAGGTTGCGGAGGATGGCGAGGTAGACCGGGCTTGCGTTGCCGGTGCCGAAACAGCCGCAGTCAACCGGCAGCAGCAGGTAGCCCTCCGACAGATAAAGAAGAAGAAGGGTAAAGAGGAGATAGAGTGCGCCCATGATCCGGGCAAGTAAACCTGCACTGATGCCGGAGAGGGCGAAAAGGCCGAGGGCGACTTCCAACGGCGGATACCAGCGGGCGATGAGGATCATCTGGTCAAGGTTGAGAATACCCTTTTCCAGCAATGTTTCGAGGAGGTCGCCGACCCCCGGCGACTTTATCTTGATGGCACCGGCAGTGACCAGTAAACCGGCGGCCAGATAATAATCGGTGACGATCAGCAGGCCGAGGGCTTTCATCAGGCATCCGTCGCTGCCTCGCCGGTGTCGTTTCCTTCCCAGAAACGCATCAGGGTGTGCATCATGTGGTGCAGGCGCTCCACCTGTTCCTTGACATCCTGAACGGTGGCCGATGCCTCCTGCGACATGGCGGCCTGTGATTGCACCATATCGTTGATCGATGCGACCGAACCGCGGATCTTTTCCTCTGTTACCGATTGCCGTTTGTCGGTTTCCATAATTTTTGTCATCTGAAAGACCACGGCATCAGCGGCGTTGCTGACCTCGGCAAAGGACGTTTTCAGGGTGTCGACCATGGCGACCCCGGTGGTTACTTTTGTGTCAAGCCGCTTGATGATCGCGGCGACCATGCTCGATGTTTCGGCGGTGCGGGTGGCAAGGTTACGCACCTCGGCAGCCACCACGGCAAAGCCGGCGCCGGCTTCGCCGGCCCGGGCCGCTTCAACTGCGGCATTCAAGGCAAGCAGGTTGGTCTGAAAGGCGATTTCCTCGATGTCCTTGACCAGCGCCGAGATTTCTTTGTCAGCGTCCACCACCTCCCGCATGGCGCCCACCACATCCTTGATGGAGCCGCTGGAACGGCTGGCGGTCCGTTGCAGATCGTTTGCCGCACTCTCCGCGGTCCGGGCTGCTTCGAGATTTTCTTCGGCCTGGGTCGTCATCTGCGTCATGGTCGAGGAGATGCTGTCGAGCGCCGCCGATGAAGAGCTGGTCTCGGTGGCGAGCTGAATCGACATGGCGTTGATGTTGTCAATGGCATCCATCAGTCCCTCGGTGGCGTTGGTCGATTCCTGACCCATCCAGTCAAGCTGGCGGGAGACTCGTGCGATCATGGAGAAAATGATGGCGCCGATGACGGTCAGGAGGACGATGGAGCCGAGCAGGATGGTGTTGAGCCGGCGGCTGACATCGAGCACATGGCCCATGGCCGTGTTGTGGCTGGCCGAGCTTTTTTCCGT
>CAZUZJ010000265.1:0-3442 GCA_964624225.1 uncultured Desulfobulbia bacterium
CTCGATTTCACCGCCACCGTTCATTCACTGAAGCGCTTCGTTCTACCCGCAGCGGAGACCCTCTGCACCTTCACCCTGCAGGGTGACCGGTGGCACAAACAGATCGAACTCAACGCCTACAAGCCCATCGTTTATTTCGGTCTGCATGCCTGCGACATCAACGCGTTGAACAAGCTGGACAAGGTGCTGTCCGGCAATATCTACCCGGATCCCTATTATACGGCGAAACGGAAAAACATGTTCATCATCGGAGTGCACTGCACGAGTCCGCAGCCCTTCTGTTTCTGCCGCTCGATGGGCACAGACACGGTGCTGCACGGGTTTGACATGTTTCTCACCGATCTCGGCGAGGACTATTTTGTCGAAATCCTCTCGGCCGGCGCCTTTGAATGCCTCAACGCCCTGCCCTGCCGGGAACCGCGCCAGAGCGACCATCAGCGTTTTCTCGAAGTTCACCAGGAAAAGATCAGCCGCTTCACCTGCCAGGTGGACACCACCGATCTGACCAAGATCCTTGATCTCGAATTCCAGGCCGATGTCTGGAAGGATTGGGGCGACAGATGCCTGTCCTGCGGCACCTGCGCCACTGTCTGCCCCACCTGTTACTGTTACGGGGTCGAGGAGAACGTTGATCTCGATCTGGCCGGTGCGACCAAGACCCGCCAGCTCTATTCCTGCAATCTCATCGATTTCGCCGAGGTGGCCGGCGGCCACAATTTCCGGCCCGACAGCTATGTCCGACTCAAGTATCGCTACTACCACAAGCACCGGGGCTTCGTCGAGGCCTTCGAGGAATCGCTTTGCGTCGGTTGCGGCCGCTGCGGCCAGTCCTGCCTGGCCGGCATCACCGTGCCCGAGGTCATTGCCAGCGTGCGCAGCGCCGGAGGACGCCATGGATAGACTGCCCTTCATCGACGTACTGGCTGGCAAGAAAAACTATGGCCGCCGCGACGACCTGACCAGCTTCGAGTACACCTACCAGGCGGAGATCACCAACGTCTACTCGCTGACCCGCAGCGAAAAGCTCTATCAGATTCAACTGATCGATCCGGAGGAACGGAGCCGCTTTTCCTTCCGGCCGGGCCAGTTCGTCATGCTCGAACTGCCCGGTATCGGCGAAGCGCCCTTTTCCATCTCCTCTTCGCCCATCCGCCACGGCGATATCGAGCTCTGCATCCGCAACGTCGGCAACCTCACCGATTTTCTCACCCGGGTGCCGCGCGGCACCGAGGTGGGGATCAGCGGTCCGTTCGGCACCTCCTTTCCCCTGGAGAAGATGGAGGGCCACGACATCCTGCTCATCGCCGGCGGCCTCGGCCTCGTCCCCCTGCGGGCACCGCTTTTTGCCGTATTGGAAAACCGCAGTCATTACGGCAACATCGACGTCATCTACGGGGCCCGCAATCCGGCGGAGCTGCTCTTTACCTATCAGTACGACATGTGGCGCCAGTTCGACATCAACCTCAGCATCATCGTCGACGAGACCGACGCCGCCTGGCAGGGACCGGTGGGTCGCATCACCTCCATCCTGGAAAAGCGCATCGCTGAGATCGGCACCCTGCAAAAAAACACCTACGCCATTGTCTGCGGCCCACCGGTGATGTTCAAGTTCGTCTGCGACATGCTGATTGCCGCCCGGCTGCCCATGCAGAAGATCTTTGTCTCCCTGGAACGCCGCATGCACTGCGGCCGCGGCAAGTGCTGCCGCTGCAACATCGGCTCCACCTACACCTGCATCGAAGGCCCGGTTTTTGATTACTGGTCGGTGATGAATCTGAAAGAGGCGATCTGACATGGCCGGCCCGCTCACCTATCTTGGCGTCCCGATCCCCCGACCACGGGTCGCCTTCTTCGAGTTCACCTCCTGCGAGGGGTGCCAGCTGCAACTGTTGAACAACGAGGCCACCCTCCTCGATTTTCTCGGCCTGCTGGACATCGTCACCTTCCGCGAGGCCATGACCGAACAGAGCGACGACTATGACATCGCCTTTGTCGAGGGCAGCATCAGCCGGGCGGACGAGGAAGAACAGCTGAAAAACATCCGCAGCCGGGCAAAGATCCTGGTGGCGCTCGGTTCCTGCGCCTGTTTCGGCGGGGTGAATCAGCTCCGCAACCGTTTTGCCGACCCGGGCTGGGTGAAACGGGAAGTCTACGGGCCCCATCCGGTGGAAACCGCCGATCAGGTGCGGCCGCTTGCCGCCGTTGTCCCGGTGGATCTCGCCATTTACGGTTGTCCGATCAAAAAGGAAGAGGTAGAGCGGGTCATCACCAACCTGGTGCTCGGCAAGGCCATTGTTCACCCGAAGTACCCGGTCTGCATGGAGTGCAAGGCAAACCAGAACATCTGCCTGTTTGATCTCGGCGAGATCTGCCTGGGACCGGTCACCCGGGCGGGCTGCGACGCCTGGTGTCCCGGCAACCGGCTCGGCTGCTGGGGCTGCCGCGGTCCGGCGGAAGAGGCCAATATCGATCAGCTGGTCCGCATTGTCGAGGAACGGGGTTTTGACCGGCAGCGACTGCTCGACCGGCTCGAATGCTTCGGCGGTTTTGCCGCCCAACTGCGCTTTATCACCACCAACAACTGATTGTCCGGAACACGCGATGAAACTCACCTGCAACATCACGGTCAACCATCTGAGCCGGGTGGAAGGCCACGGCAATATCCGTATCCGCATCAGGGACGGTCAGCTGGAGGAGGCCTCCTGGGACGTGGTGGAGACCCCCCGCTTTTTTGAGGCCATGCTGGTCGGCAAGGGGTGGGAGAACGCCCCTTACATCTGCGGCCGGATCTGCGGCATCTGCTCCATCGGCCACACCCTGGCCAGCATCCGGGCCATCGAAAACGCCTTTGGCATGACCCCGGACCGGCAGACCGCCACCCTGCGCCTGCTGCTCAAGCACATGGAGACCCTGCAGAGCCACATCCTCCATCTCTATTTTCTGGCGGCCCCCGACTTTCTTGGCCTGGGCAGCGTGCTGCCTCTGATCGAAAGCCACCCCGAGGTGGTGCAGCGCGCCACCCGTCTGAAAATGCTGGCCAATGACGCCTGTGACCTGATCGGCGGCCGCCGCCTCCACCCCACCCGCACCGTGGTGGGCGGTTTCACGATGCTGCCGGAAAAGACGCAAATGAGCCAGCTTAAGTCGCGGCTGGAGGCAGCCATCGCTGATCTCGACAAAACCGCCCGACTCTTTGCCACCTTCTCCCTCCCCGTTTTTCAGCGGGAAACCGAATTTGTCTCCCTGCGCGGCACGGACCATTACCCCTTTATCGGCGGCGAGCTGCTGTCAAGTGACGGGGTCATCAAAACGGAGGAGGACTACCGTCTGATGACCAATGAATATGTGGTGGATCATTCCACCTCGAAATGGAGCAGGTTGTCGCGGGTATCGCTGGCGGCCGGCGCCCTGGCCCGCCTCAACAACAACTTTTCCCTGCTGC
>CAZUZJ010000266.1:0-3437 GCA_964624225.1 uncultured Desulfobulbia bacterium
ATTGCCCTTCGCGTATTTCTCGAGCAGCACCTCGCCGGAGATTTCCTGTGGCAGGTGGCCGACGGTGCGCTGGTGGTGGAGGATGTCCTTTTCCAGTTCCGCCTTGTCGTCCTCGATGAGTTTGCGAAAGCCGAAATAGCGTTCCGCCAGTTCCTTCTTGATTTCATAGCTGAGAAACTGACCGATATCGGACGTCATAGGGTGCGGCCCCGGCCGGGAAAGCGGGAAAATGCGGGAGTGACCCGCAGGTGAGCGATATTTTTCTTGACACAAATGAAGATAAAGGAAAAAGGGTAAAGGGCAAAGCAAAAAGCGTCCCGCTGTGCAAAAAATCGCCGCGAGGGGCGCGGAATGCCCTGTTGCCTGGAGAGGGGAGAGCAGCTAGTCCATGACAGTGTTTCCTGACGATTCAGCCCGCCGGGTCAAGGATGCGGCGAATATCATCGAGGTCATCGGTGAGCATGTGGCGCTGCGCAAGGCCGGAGCCCGCTATGTCGGCCTCTGCCCTTTTCACGGGGAAAAAACCCCGTCTTTCAGCGTCAGCGAGCAACGGCAGATGTATCACTGCTTTGGCTGCCATGAAAACGGTGATGTCCTGTCGTTCATGATGAAATATCACCACATGAGCTTTCCCGATGCCCTTGTCGCCTTGGCCCGCCGCTATGGCATCACCCTGGAGGAAAGTGAACTTTCCCCGCTGGAGCGGCGCAGAAAACAGGAGCGCGAGCTGTTGCACCGGGCCAACGGGCAGGCGGCCGCCATCTTTCATCGTTGTCTGCTGGAAAATGCCGGCGCGGCCAAGGCGCGTGGCTATTTGGACAGACGGGGAATCGGCGCCGACATCATCCGCCGTTTCCAGCTTGGCTATGCGCCGGAACGCTGGGATTATCTCAGCCGCGCGCTGGCTGAGGCCGGGGTACCTGAAAGCGAGGCGGTCGCTGCCGGGCTGCTCGTCCAGAAGGAAGAGGGCGGCGTCTATGATCGCTTTCGTGACCGGGTGATGTTCCCGATCTTTGCGGCGAGCGGTCAGGTTGTCGGTTTCGGCGGCAGGATTCTCGGCGATGGCCAGCCCAAGTATCTGAACAGTCCGGAAACGGCGGTGTTCAACAAGAGCGCTACCCTGTTCGGCCTCTATCAGACGAAGGAGGCGATCCGGAAGGCGGGCAGAAGTCTGCTGGTCGAGGGAAACTTCGATCTCCTCTCCCTGGTGGCGCAGGGGTTGGACTATGTCGTGGCGCCGCTTGGCACCGCGCTGACCGCCCAGCATGTCAAAATCCTCAAACGGTACAGCGCCGAGGCGATCGTTTTGTTTGACGGCGACCAGGCCGGGATCAAGGCGGCCATGCGGGCTGTGCCGCTTTTTCTCGCCGAACAGCTTAACGCCCGGGTGGTGGTGCTGCCGCCCCATGAGGATCCGGACTCCTTTGTCCGCGGCTCCGGCCGGCCGGCGCTGGAGAAGGAGATCGAACAGGCCCGTGAACTGCCGGAGTTCGTCTTTGCCCGGTTGGTGGAGGAGTTTGGGTTGAGTCTGGCCGGCAAAAGCAGGATTCTGCGTGAGTTGCGCTCCATCATTGCCGCCATCGGCGCTGCTCCGGAGAAGAAGCTCTTTGCCGCCCATTTCAGCGCGCAACTGGGGGTGCCGGCCGAGACCCTGCTTGATGCGCAACAGAGGCCGACTGCGGCGAGCCGGCCAGCTTTGTCCCCCTCGGCGGCCAGGGCGGAGAAACCGGTGTGTCTTTCCGACAACTATCGGCGTCTCCTCGAATTTCTTCTTGTCTATCCGGAATCGTTACCGCGCTTGCTGGAAGCCGGCATCGAGGAATTTGCCGCCCGGGAGGATGAGGCGGGACAAAACATTCTGGATGTCCTCAAAAAGGTGTCGCCCCGGAGCGGCGCGCAGATTGATGTTGAGGCCCTGCTGGACAGTCTGCCGGCACCGGAACGATCCCTGGTGGCAGGCATTCTGGTGGACGGCCCCGCCATCGCCGCTGAGATCAGAGACGCCATGCTTGACGAGATGGCGGCCTGGGTGAGCCGGCAGGTCTGGCAGCAGCGCAAGACTGATCTGGTCCAGCGCATTCGGGAAGCGCAGCTCGCCGGAAACGAGACCTTGCTGATGGAATTGCTCGAAAAGAAAAAAGAAATGGACGAAGCCTCGTATCCATAATATGGTGTAATCGTTTTTTGGGCCGGCCTGATCGACCGGTAGCGCCGAAGGGGGGAGCGGGCACCGAAGCCGTTGTGGTCGGTTGCGCGGGCCGGGGGCGGACGATCAGCTTCATCCCTGATGCGGGATGGTCACTTTCCTTTGCAGGAGCGTATCTTGTGGCAAAACGAAAAAAGCTGAAAAAAGAGGATGATTTGATGGAGGTGGCCGATCAGGCGGAGTTTCTGGCGGCAGGTGATGATCTGCCGCCGGAAAGCCAGGTGGACGAGGCAGAGGACGATCTGACTTTTCTCTTTGGCGATGAGGAAGAGGGAGGCGAGGGCGAGGAGCAGGAGGGAGATGACAACGATTTGTATTATGGTGCCGGTGACGATCTGATCAGCGCCGATCCGGCCTCGGCCGCCCTGATGCGGGAGATTGATCCGGTCAAGGCCTATCTGCGGGAAATGGGCGCGGTTCCTTTGCTCTCTTCCGGGGAAGAAATTGAGATTGCCAAAAAGATAGAAAAGGGGCAGCGCTACATGCAAAGCGGTCTGCTTGCCATTCCCGCGACCCTGCAGGTTCTGAAGAAGGTCCGTGACGACCTGGTGGGCGGTAACTGCCAGATTGGTGATGTGTTGCGTGGTGTCGGCGACAAGGAGGGCGCCAAAGCCAAGGAACGTTTCATCCGGCAGGTCAGCGAGGCGCTGCGGGTCGATCGGGAGCGGAAAGCGCTGCGCACGGACCTCCGGGATGTCGAGTTCGATCAGCCGGCCAGTGTCAAGCTGATGGTGCGTATCGATCGCTCCACCCATTCCATAGCCGCCCTTTTTCAGGATGACCTCTTGCAGGGCAGATACCTGACCGAGGCCCTGGACGCGGTCAAGTCCCTGCTGAAGCGTTATGAAAGCCTCAACGCCCGCAGAAAAAACGAGGGGCCAAACCCCGGAAAGATCGATGCGCTCTTCTTTCAGCTTGAAGAGGAATGCGGCATTGATTATGAAACCCTGGGACAGGCCCTCGCTCAGATCACCCTGGGGGAGGAGATAAGCCGGGAGGCGAAAAAGGAGCTGACCCACGCCAATCTGCGGCTGGTGGTCAGCGTTGCCAAAAAGTACATGAATCGTGGCCTGCAGCTCCTTGATCTCATTCAGGAGGGCAATATCGGGTTGATGAAGGCGGTGGACAAGTTCGAATACCGCCGCGGCTTCAAATTCAGTACCTACGCCACCTGGTGGATCCGGCAGGCCATCAACCGCGCCATTGCCGACCAGGGCCGCACCATCCGCAT
>CAZUZJ010000267.1:0-3418 GCA_964624225.1 uncultured Desulfobulbia bacterium
CGATAGAGAATCTTGGAAAGCTGACTGTGGAGAACTTTCTTCTACAACACCTGGACCTGGAGCGCAAGCAGCTCGTTCAGATTGGCGTTGGCGTCGGCATCCACCGCCAGCACCGGCGTCATTTTGCGGGTCAGCAGATATTTGAGCAGCAGGGCCGAGGTGGTGGTCTTGCCGGTCCCTCCCTTGCCTGCCATGGCGATTACTTTCGGAGCCATCGATTTTCCCCTTTGTTTGTGTCATTGCAGTCAGTCGCAATGGTGATGCGATTTTAAGAGCGTTTCCGGTTGCCGGGTGAACCCTGATCGGTGGGTATCATGATGCTGCCGTCAACCCTAAACCGTCAACCGGCAACCGTCAACATCCCTCTGGGAAAAAATCATTTTCTCCCCTTTTCCGCGCATTAAAGCCTTGCAAGTTGGTGATGAGTTGGTATTCTGTCTGGTTTGATACTGACGACCACCGCGCACTACCTCAAAAAGACGGAGAGATGATAATGGACTATCGGGCCACCCTGAATCTGCCGAAAACCGATTTTCAAATGAAGGCCAATCTGGCCCAGAAGGAGCCTGAACTCTTGAAGGAATGGGAAAAGGCTGAGATGTACCGGCAGGTTCAAGAGGCCACCGCCGGCCGGCCCCTCTATCTGCTCCATGACGGCCCGCCCTATGCCAACGGCTTCATTCACCTCGGCACCGCCTTCAACAAGGTGCTCAAAGACATCATCCTCAAGTCGAAACGGCTGGCCGGTTTTCACTGTCCTTACATTCCCGGCTGGGACTGCCACGGCCTGCCGATCGAGCTCAATGTCGACAAGGAGCTGGGAGCCAAGAAAAAAGATATTCCGGTCCTCTCTTTCCGCAACGCCTGCCGCCGATACGCCCAGAAGTGGATCGACAGGCAGAAGGCCGACTTCCAGCGGCTCGGGGTGCTGGGAGACTGGGGCAATCCCTATCTCACCATCGACTTTCACTACGAGGCGGCCATTGCCCGGGAGTTCAACCGTTTTCTCGCCAACGGCTCGGTCACCCGCAGCAAGAAACCGGTCTACTGGTGTTCCTCCTGCGTTACCGCCCTGGCCGAGGCCGAGGTGGAGTACGAAGACCATTCTTCGCCGTCCATCTATGTCAAGTTTCCCCTGGACGACGACCTGGGCAAGTTGATTCCGGAGCTTGCCGGCGCAAAGGTCTTTGCCGTCATCTGGACCACCACCCCCTGGACCCTGCCCGCCAACCTGGCGGTTGCCTTTCATCCCCAGTTCACCTACGCCGCAGTCCGGACAGGGGATGAGGTGCTGCTCATGGCCGAAGGTCTGGTGGAGGCGGCCTGCGGCCAATGCGGGATCAGCGATTACGAGATCATTGCCCGTTTTGCCGCCGGCGGGCTGGAAGGGAAAAAATGCCGCCATCCCTTCCTGGAGCGGGAGTCACTCATCGTCCTTGCCGACTACGTCACCCTGGAGAGCGGCACCGGTTGTGTCCATACCGCGCCGGGCCATGGCCGGGAAGACTATCTCACCGGTCTGCGCTACAATCTGCCGGTGCTCTCGCCGGTGGACAATCACGGCCGTTTCACCGACGAGGCCGGTCCCTATGCCGGCATGCCGGTCCGCCAGGCCAATCAGCGGATCTGTGACGATCTCCGCCAGCGCGGACTGCTGCTTGGTCAGTCAACCATCAGCCACAGCTATCCCCACTGCTGGCGCTGCAAGGAGCCGGTCATGTTCCGCGCCACCGAGCAGTGGTTCATCGGGATGGAAAACAATGGGTTGCGCCGCAAGGCCCTGGATGCCATCAGGAAGGTGCAGTGGACGCCGTCCTGGGGGATGGAGCGGATTTACGGCATGGTCGAAGGTCGACCGGACTGGTGTCTGTCCCGGCAGCGGGCCTGGGGGGTGCCGATCACCGCGGTGATGTGTGTCACATGTGGGACGATTGTCAACGACGAGGCGGTGAACCGCCGGATCGACGAGCTGTTTCGGGCCGAGGGGGCCGATGCCTGGTTCTCCCATGAGCTGGTCGATTTTATCGGTCCGGATCGCCGCTGTCCGCACTGCGGCGGCAAGGAGTTTGTTAAGGAAACCGATATCCTCGATGTCTGGTTCGACTCCGGTGTCAGCTATGCGGCGGTGCTGGAGGAGCGCGGTCTGCCGGTGCCGGCCGACCTCTATCTCGAAGGCAGCGACCAGCATCGCGGCTGGTTCCAGAGTTCCCTGCTCGCCGCGGTGGGCACCCGTGACGTGGCACCTTACAAGGGAGTGCTGACCCACGGTTTTGTTGTGGACGGCCAGGGCCGCAAGATGTCGAAAAGCATCGGCAACGTCATTGCCCCGGGTGAGATCATCAAGCAGTATGGTGCCGACATCCTCCGTCTCTGGGTGTCTTCCGAGGATTACCGGGACGACATCAAGATCTCCGACGAGATCCTCCGTCGGTTGGCTGAGGCCTACCGGAAGATCCGCAACACCATTCGCTATATGCTCGGCAATGTCAGTGACTTTGACCCGGGACAGGACGCGGTTGCCGTTGCCGCCATGCCGGAGCTCGACCGCTGGGCCCTGTCGCGTTTTGAGCTGGTCAAACGGCGGGTGATGAAGGCCTATGAGAAATTCGATTTTCACGTCGTTTTCCATACCCTCTACCAGTTCTGCACCGTAACCTTGAGCGCCTTTTATCTCGATATCTTGAAGGACCGTCTCTACACCGAACACGTCTCCTCCCTGGAGCGGCGCGCTGCCCAGACCGTCATGCACGAGATTCTCGACGGGCTGGTCCGACTGATGAGTCCGGTCCTTTCCTTTACCGCCGCCGAGGTCTGGAGACATCTGCCGGCGGACGGCGCGCGGGAGAAAAGCGTCTTCCTCGCCGCCTTCCCTCCTTTTAAAGACCAACAGTATGACGAGGAGCTCAATCGGGTGTGGGACCGCCTGCTGACGGTGCGGACCGAAATCACCCGGGTGCTGGAGATTGCCCGGCGCGACAAGGTGATCGGCCATTCCCTCGAGGCGGAGGTGTGGGTTGCGGTCTCCGGCGAGCTTGCCGAATTTTTGGCCGATAAGTGGTCAACCCTGGAGATGATCTGCATCGTCTCGAAAATGCACCGGGCGGAAGGGGAGCTGACCGGCGCCGTCGCCGGCGAAGAGCTGTCCGAGGTGCAGGTGCTGGTCAAGCCCTCGGCTGCCGAGAAATGCGAACGTTGCTGGATGCGCAGCGTCACGGTGGGCGCGGACACCAGTCATCCGACCATCTGCGCCCGCTGTGCCGGGGTGGTCAACCGGATCAGCGGGTGAAGCGGTGAGGCAACGACGGCCGCCGTCCTTTGCGACGCTCATTCTCCTGGCCCTGCTGGTGGTGGCCGCGGACCAGTACACCAAGTGGCTGGTCATGACCCGTTTCATGCTCCATGAGACGGTGCCTGTCAT
>CAZUZJ010000268.1:0-3392 GCA_964624225.1 uncultured Desulfobulbia bacterium
TGACGATTTCACCGAACTGGGCGGCGAGGACGAGGCCAATATCGATCCCGCCATGGTGGCGGCCAAGGCCACCATCGTTCGCCGGGTCAAGAACAAGACCATCACCCAGCAGGTCATGGTCATCGGCCAGGAAAAGGGGCATGGTGAGGAGTACCGCAACGGCGGTTCCTGTAAGCCGTGGGGCAATGAAAAGGCGCTCCGTTTCATGCTGGTGGCCCAGACCGAGGGCATCCCGATCCATTTTTATATCTTCACCCCCGGCTCCTTTCCGGTGGAGGATTATCCCGGCGCCGGTCAGCAGATCGCCCGCAACCTCTTTGCCATGGCCAAGCTGCGGGTGCCGATGATTTCCGTCATCTCCGAGGGCGGTTCCGGCGGTGCCGAGGCCATCGGCCTCTCCGATTACCGGATGATGTTTTCCCACGGCTACTATTCTGTTATCTCGCCGGAAGGGGCGGCAGCCATTGAAGGTAAGATCCAGGAGGGTGACAAAGCCCCTGCCGAGCTGGTGGAATCCTGCGCCAAACGACTGCGCATCACGGCAACGGACAATCTCAAACTCGGCACCGTCGATCGTATCATCGACGAACCGCTGCTCGGCGCCAAGCGCGACGACTTCGCCTTTTTCAAGCGGGTGAAGTTTGAAATGATTCGGGCCACCGACGAGGTCATTCTCAAGACCAAGAGTCTGCGTGCCTTCCGCGCCTATGAACTGAAGCTGAAGAAACACGAGGAGATTAATCCCGAGGATCATCTCATCGAGGTTTCCTGGGATCTCAACAACGACGAGATCAAGCGACTGCTGCAGCTCCGCTCCCGCAAGTACCGGGAAATGGCCCTGGGCGGCTTCCGGGAAAAAACCACCCCTTTTGCCGAGTTTTTCCACAAGGTGAAAAAGGGAACGCACAAGATGTATTACAGCTTCCGCTATGACATCCTGCGCAGCCAGCAGAAACAGGTCACGCAGGTGATCAAGGATGTCTCCGGCGAGGGTTCGGTGCTGCTCAAGCAGGTTTCCGCCCCCATTGCCGCTGCCTATGACTTTCTGACGAGCAAACAGAACGGCCGGCAGACGCGAACCACGGTTGCGGCGCAGCAGAGTGTGGCCCAGGAATTCGGCGATATCTATACCAGCCCGCTGGCCAATGAGGACCGGACAGTAAGCTGCCCCAATGCGGCGAAATACAACTGCAAGGATCTCTGGGTGCCGGATCTCTATGGTGAGTTCTGCGGGGTATGTGAATCGTGCGGTCACCATTTCCCCCTGGAATATCAATGGTATCTCAAGCATCTCTTTGACCGGGATTCAATCAAGGAGTTCAACGCCGACATCGCTTCCGGCAATCCGCTGGCCTCGCCCGGTTTTGATCAGCGGCTGGAGGCGTCCCGCAAGAAGACGGGGCGCTGGAGCGCCATGATCACCTTCGAGGCGCGGGTGATTGACGTGGATATTGTCGTTGCCATGCTTTACAGCGATTTTCGCAACGGCACGGTGGGGGCGGCTGAGGGCGAGAAATTCGTGCGGGCCTGTGAGCTGGCCAAACTGAAGCGGCGACCGCTGCTCGCCTATGTCCATACCACCGGCGGCATCCGCATCCAGGAAGGCACCCTTGGGGTGGTCCAGATGCCGAAATGCACCATGGCGGTGCGTGAATATGTTGATTCCGGCGGCCTCTATATCGTCGTCTATGACAACAACTCCTATGCCGGACCGGTGGCCAGTTTTCTTGGCTGTTCCTATTATCAGTTCGCCATCCGCTCCAGCCGCGTCGGTTTTGCCGGGCCGCGGGTGATCCGCGACACCACCGGTGAGGATGTCCCGCCCGGTTATCACAGCGCCAAGAACGCTCTCAAGCGCGGCCATGTCCACGGCCTGTGGGACCGGCGCGAGTTCCGCCGCAATCTGCACAAGGCGTTGCTGACCATGGGCGGCAGAAATTTGTATTATCGCTAGCCTGGTTGGTTCGATTACTCTGATTAGTGCGATCAATCAGACCAACAGACCAACAGACCAATCAGACCAATCAGACCAACAGACCAACAGACCAACAGACCAATAAGACCATGCTGGTGGATGACATCGATTACGAAGAAGTGTTGCGGGCCTATCGAACCGATCCTTATGGATATGTCGATATCTGTACCTCCCATACCGGGCAGGTGCGTTTTCATGTCAAGCCGGGTGACACGGTCGAGGGCTCGACGGGAAAATGGCACCATATTCCCGGCACCACCCTGTGTGTCGTTACCAGGGAGCGCAACAACAAGCCGATTATCGCCAACTCCAACGGCGTGGTCTCCTTTCTCCGGGATGATCTGGAAGGCCAGTTCGTCGAGGCCGGGGAAAAGCTCATCACCATCAAGCACCCCCTGAAAAAACGAGAGATCATTGAACAGATTCTCCGGAAGGTGCTGCTGCCCTTTACTGCGCCGGAACGGGCCAAGTATTTTTTTTCCATGGAGATTCAGGCCAGGATTGAAAAATTCGGCCAGCGCTCCGTTTCCGTCAAGCCGGGCGACGAGCTCTTCACCATGTCGCTGATGAAGCGCGACACCCCGGTCTATTATCAGGGACCGGCGGGGATCATCCATTCCGTCTATTTCCAGCCCGGTGTGTCGGTGGATCAGGGCGAGCCCCTGGTCGGCATCTGTCCGCCGGACAAACTGCCGCTCATCGAAAAGATCATTACCCGGGTCAAGGCGGAGTGGGAATAAGGGACGTGTTTGGTTGCCGGTGAACGCGTTTTCCATGCGAAATGCCGGAAAAACGTTTCACCCCTGACCGTCATCAACCATCAACCTGGTTCATTGCCTGTTGTGTTGAAGAACACGCCTTCCCAGCAACTGCAAGGGCTCTCTCCGGAACGTCTCCGTCGCTATATCACCACCCGGGAGATTCCTTCCCGCTGCCGGTTCCTGCCGGCGGCGGAGGTGCATACCATTTTCCGGTACGGCGCAATCGTCGGTTCCGTCATCTGTTCCTTTCCTTCCCTGGAGCGGGGCATGGATGAGGCGCGCCGCCTGATTGCATCCCATGAAGAGGAACAACGCTCTTTTCCCAGCGGCCTGACCATTGTTGCTGACTCCCTGACTGCCGGGAAGGGCCGTTTTCGGCGCCCCTGGCACGCCCCAATTGGCGGAATCTGGCTGACCCTGGTGCTGGTCAATACCCTGCTGCCGGAAAACGCCCGGCTGCTGCCGCTGGCCGCCGGGGTGGCCTGCTGTGAGACCATGCGGCAGTTTGGCATTGATGCCCAGGTCAAGTGGGTCAACGATGTCCATGTCCAGGGAAGAAAGGCGGCCGGCATCCTGCTGGAAACGGTTTTCGGTCAGAGCTCCGGAGAGGAGTATGTGCTGATCGGCGCCGGCATCAATGTCAACAATCGCGATTT
>CAZUZJ010000269.1:0-3375 GCA_964624225.1 uncultured Desulfobulbia bacterium
ATTAACGAGATAATCGAATAAGAGACGAACGAGTTACTTTATGAGAGATATCATTACACTTGGATGCTCCGAGTGCAAGCAGCGGAATTACACGACGACAAAAAATAAACGTTCAACTCCTCAGAAGCTTGAGTTTAAGAAATACTGTCGTTTCTGTAAGGCCCATACCCTGCACAAAGAAACGCGTAAGTAATAGAGGCCAGTAGCTCTAATGGTAGAGCGCCGGACTCCAAATCCGGAAGTTGGGGGTTCGAGTCCCTCCTGGCCTGCCAGAAAATGAATGCTTCGTTAAAGAATCATTTAGCGAAGCATTCTTTTGTTTTAATGAATTTCCGGAGTTCTGGAGCGCCATGGCAAGCAATAAGGCAGAGAAAAACACCAATCAAATAGAGGGCAGAAAGACGGATGAGAATCCGAAAGCCCGATTTGATCTTGGTCAAATCAAGACATTTGCTGGTGAGGTGAAAGCGGAATTCACCAAGGTTGCCTGGCCTGACAAGAAGCATACCTTTGCCACCACCGGTGTTGTTGTCGTGCTGGTCTTCCTTGTTTCCTTTTACCTCGGCGCCGTTGACCTGATTCTCGGAAAATTGATCGGATTAATTATTAAATAGCTGGTTAGTGCAACTTTTACAGAGTAGCTGGGAAAAAAATGGCGAGAGCGTGGTACATACTGCATACCTATTCTGGTTTTGAAGAAAAGGTAAAAACGGCGATGCAGGAGCGAATCAAAAAAGCCGGACAGGAAGATATGTTCGGTGAGATCCTTGTCCCAACCGAGCAGGTTGTTGAGATGATCAAGGGCTCCAAGAAAACCTCATCTCGTAAATTCTTTCCCGGTTATATACTGCTCAATGTCGATCTCAACGATGCAACCTGGCATACGGTTCGTGATACCCCTAAGGTGACCGGTTTTGTGGGCAATGATCTGCACCCCGAACCTCTCACTGAGCAGGAGGCGTTGAAGATCATCGGGCGCATCAAGGATGGTGCGGTAAAACCGAAACCGAAAGTCAGCTATGATGTCGGTGATGTTGTCCGGGTTATTGATGGACCCTTTTCCAATTTCCAGGGTGTTATTGAAACGGTTTACCCGGATAAGGGCAGGGTGCGTGTTATGGTGAGTATCTTTGGCAGAGAGACACCGGTGGAACTTGAATATATTCAGGTTTCCAAGGGGTGATTAGCGCCGATCGGGTGGCTTGAAGGATAACGGGTAGTACTGCTTTATTTAGAGTTAGGAGATAACAATGGCAAAAAAGATAACCGGTTATATAAAGTTGCAGATTCCAGCCGGCAAGGCGAATCCTTCCCCTCCGGTCGGACCGGCGCTCGGCCAGCATGGTGTCAATATTATGGAGTTCTGTAAGGCCTTCAACGCCAGAACCCAGAATGAAGGTGATATGATCATCCCGGTGGTGATTACTGTCTATGCAGACCGCTCCATCACCTTTATTACGAAAACTCCACCGGCTTCGGTCCTTCTGTTTAAAAAACTCGGGCTGAAGGGTGGCTCCAGTAATCCGAAAAAAGATCGTATCGCCACCATTTCGCAGAATCAGATCAGGGAGATCGCTGAACTGAAAATGCCGGATCTTAATGCGTATGATGTCGATGCGGCGATGAAAATAATTGCCGGAACAGCGAAAAGTTGCGGCATAACAATTGTCGACTGAGATAAATCAAGGGTGCAGCCATGGCAAAAAGAGGAAAAAAATATCGCAATTCTGTCGCGGATCTCGATCGCACAAAAACATATACATTGCCTGAGGCGGTTGAAACCTTGTTGAAAGTGCGTTTTGCGACCTTTGACGAGTCGATTGATGTCGCCGTAAAGCTTGGCGTCGATCCGCGTCATGCCGATCAGATGGTACGCAGTACCGTTGTGCTGCCCAATGGCACCGGCAAGACGGAACGGGTGCTCGTGTTCGCCAAAGGTGACAAGGTGAAGGAAGCCCTTGATGCTGGGGCCGATTATGCCGGTGGCGATGAATTTGTTGAAAAAATTCAGTCTGGCTGGCTTGAGTTCGACCGGACCATCGCTACCCCGGACATGATGGGAACAGTCGGCAAAATCGGCCGTGTCCTTGGCCCCCGCGGTCTGATGCCGAACGCCAAGCTTGGCACCGTTACCTTTGATGTCGGCCGTGTCGTCAATGATATCAAATCAGGTAAGGTTGACTTCAAGGTCGATAAGGCAGGTATCGTTCATGCCATGATCGGCAAGGCATCGTTCGGCGCCCAGAAAATTCAGGAAAACCTGCTCGCATTTATCGATAAAATTATGCAATTGAAACCCTCATCCTCAAAAGGTATTTACCTGAGAGGCGTGAGTGTGACCAGTACCATGGGACCGGGTTTTAAGATCGATCCCATGGAACTGCGGGTCCTGGTAAAACAGGCGTAGTTCCCGTTACTACGGAACGCGGACAAAGTCCGCGTTGCCGTTTATCATAGAGTGGTAGTGATGTCGAAGACAGCAGGTACTCCGGTTTAAACGTTATTGCTGGCCTGCCGAGACAAGACGTTGCCTTCGCAACGAAACAGGTGTGTAGCCCGTAAAACATCGTGCTGATGTCCGTTGTCCTCTTTTTTCGCGGAAAGTGGATACCATCACTTGTCTGTCCTGATCGACTTCAACTGCTTTCTTCCCCCAGGGCTTATTGGTGTCAATAAGCTTTATATGAGTCAGCCGGAGTAGCGTGGTCGTCATGCTCCGGCGTGGTGAGTCAATGACGCGATGTGAGTTAAGGAGGTAGGACATTGAATCGTGATGAAAAAGCCTCGGTAGTAGCGGAACTCAGCGGCAAATTCGACAATGCCAAATTTGCCGTTGTCGCTGACTATCGAGGGCTCACCGTTTCCAAATTTGAAGAGCTTCGGCGAGAGCTGAAAAAAAACAATGCCGAGATTCGAGTAGCAAAAAATACGTTGCTTCGGAGAGCGGTACAGGGCACCCCTTTTGAGGTCATGTCTGACCATCTTAAGGGGACCTCAGCGGTAACGGTATCCTATGCGGATCCGGTTGCGCCGGCAAAAATTCTGACGGAATTTGTCAAGAGTCACCCGGAAATGGTTCTCCGGGGTGGTGTCCTCGAAGGCAAGGCGTTGAGCGCCGATGACCTGAAGGCATTGTCATCTCTGCCGAGCAAGGAGGTCATGCTGGCAACACTGCTCTCTGTCATGAATGCGGTACCGACCAGTTTTGTCCGAGTGCTCAGCGCCATACCGCAAAGCCTGTTGTATGCCCTCGTGGCTCTCAAAGAAAAGAAAGAACAGGAAAACAACTGATTTATCAACAGCATGATTTTTATGGAGGATAAATAAATGTCAGTAACGAAAGATGATGTGATTAACTTTATCGCCAATATGTCC
>CAZUZJ010000270.1:0-3359 GCA_964624225.1 uncultured Desulfobulbia bacterium
GGGGCGGGAGGTTACCGGCGGGGTGCTGGGCAACGACGAGTTGCAGGCCCTGCCGCTGGTCGAGATCATTCCCGGTGAAGAATATCCCTTTTTTGATTACACGGCCAAGTATACCCCGGGGGCGACCCGGGAGATCTGTCCGGCGGAACTGCCGGCGGCCATCACCCGAAAGGTCCAGGCCGCGGCGCTCGCCGCCCACCGGGCTCTTCGGCTGCGGGGCTACAGCCGGACCGACATGATCGTTTCAGAGGAGGGCGAGGTGGTTGTCATCGAGACCAACACCATTCCCGGCATGACCCCGACCAGCCTGCTGCCCCAGGCCGCGGCTGCGGCCGGAATCGATTTCCCTGCCCTGCTCGATCGGCTCATCGCCCTGGCCTTGCAGGGGCGGTGAGTGTTTCTTTTTTTTCAGGCATGAGGCCGGTTGTGCCGGCCTCATGCCGTTTTTTTATCCTGTTTGATGTCGATCCGTGACGGCTTGACGGTGTAACCGGTCACCAGGGTGCCGAGCGGGGTGCAGGTGTAATGCCATTCGATGATTTCCCCCGGATAGACCCAGACGCCCTTTGTCGTCGTTGTGGCGGCCGCCGGTGGCTTGATCCAGATTTGTCCGTTTTCCATTGTATACATGGTATTCCTCGTGCTGATGGTGAAATGGCCTGATGCAGGAGGAAAGAGCAATGACAGTGCCACAGGCGGCACGACGGGGATGTTTAGTTTTTAACATGTTGATTTTTAATAATAAATTGAGAAATGGCAGCGGGGGGATGCGGCGGGCGCAGGCGGGTGAAAAAACGTGCAGGTGGGTGAAATGACCAAACCGGCTGGTCTGTTGCCAAAAAAAAGGCGGAGCCTGCGGCTCCGCCGGGGGAAAGCAGCGTATGGGGGGTCGATTACGCCGCCGGGTATTTGCGTCGATAGATGGCGGCCAGCCCGGCCAGACCGGTGCCGAACAGCATCATGGTTGCCGGTTCGGGAACCGGCACATCGGCACCGCCGTTGATGAAGTCGTTGCCGCACGACATGGTCCAGTGGGCGTCAAAGGTGAGCAGGTCGCCGCCGATGGAGGTCATGATCGGGGTGATGTCAAAGGAGACGATGCGCCAGTAGGAATCATTGTGCTGGCCGGCCGAAGTGCTGCCGCCCGCCGCAGTGAGGCGGCTGCCTGCGGCCATGGCAAAGGGGCTGGCCACCGGATAGGCGATGTTGTTGTTCCAGGTTGTCACCGCGTAAAGGCCGACGTCATTGATGCCGTCGCTGTCGCCCACCAGGTTGCCGCTGTAATCCTTGGTCAGCAGGCCGAAATCAAAGGCGTACTCGTAAGCGGCGGGGTTGTTGTCAAAGGAGAGGGCGAGATCGCCGGCATAGTAGGCCCGACCGCCATAGTCAACCCGGCCGTCGATGAGGTCGAACCCCGACTGCAGGCCGACGGACAGGGTGCTGCCCTGGATCCGGTAGTAGAGGTACTCGGCGTCAAAGAGCTGGCCGCCCCAGCCCGGATCGACAAAGCCATCGGAGCGGACAACGTCTTCCGCCGCAATCTGGGTCCAGCTGGCGTCAAAAACCGGGGCTGGTCCGGCGAAGGCGTTGTGGGCGCCAAAGCTGACGCAGGCCAGGGTGGCAAAAACGGCGAGGGTGCCGCCCTTGGTTTGGTAGGTTTTCCTGTTCTTCATGTATTGTTTTCTCCCTGGGGGTGATGTTCCGGGCTGGCGGAATAAAAAACTGCGAGGGTCCGGTTTTCCGGAATGACCTTTCTCTTCTTTATTAAGCATCATCCATGCCAAGGATATAAAATGCGGCAAATTGTCGCGATGTCAATATGTTGCAAATGAAAACGGCATATTGCGGGAAGTGGGCGAAGGGAGAAAATCCATTTTTCCGGATAAAAAATTCCGGGAAAATGGAAAGCGATTGGGTTGGATGACCGGCGGAGTGGCGCGAGGCGCCGTCCGGCCGATCGGATAGTGAATCGGTCGGACGGCAGAGATGGTAATCAGGGGCGGAAGCGGTCGGTGAAATAGGGCTCAAGCACCCTGGGAAGGCGGATGGAGCCATCTTCCTGCTGAAAGTTTTCGTAAATGGCGGCCAGGGTGCGGCCCACGGCGAGGCCGCTGCCGTTTAGGGTGTGAACCAGGGCGCTTTTCTTCGCCCCTTTCGGCCGGTAGCGGATGCCGCCGCGGCGCGCCTGGAAGTCGAGGAAGTTGCTGCACGAGGAGATCTCCCGGTAGGTGTTCTGGGCCGGCATCCACACCTCGATGTCATAGGTTTTGGTGGCGGAAAAGCCGAGATCCCCGGAGCAGAGGACCACGACCCGATACGGGAGTTCGAGGAGCTGAAGCACCTCTTCGGCGTCGGCAAGCAGGGATTCCAGCTCGCTGTCGGATGTTTCCGGAGTGGTGAACTTGACCAGTTCCACCTTGTCGAACTGGTGCTGGCGGATCAGTCCTTTGGTATCCTTGCCGTAGGAGCCCGCCTCGGAGCGAAAGCACGGGGTATAGGCGCAGTACTTGATCGGCAGCTCGTCCGCCGACAAGGTTTCATCGCGGTGAATATTGGTCACCGGCACCTCGGCGGTGGGGATCAGATAGAGATCCCAGTCCTCGGCCTTGAAGAGATCGGCGGCGAATTTGGGCAGCTGGCCGGTGGCGGTCATGGTGGCGCTGTTGACGAGAAAGGGCGGCAGCACCTCCTGGTAACCGTGCCTCTGAGTGTGCAGGTCGAGCATGAAGTTGGTCAGTGCCCGTTCCAGGCGGGAGGCAAAACCCTGGAGCAGGGCGAAACGGGCGCCGGAGATCTTGGCGGCCCGCTTGAAGTCCATGGAGCCGTCCGCCTCGCCCAGTTCCCAGTGGGCCTTGGGTGGGTAAGGGAAAGCGGTCGGCTCACCCCAGGTTTTCACCACCACGTTATCCTTGTCGTCGCGGCCCATCGGGATCGAGTCATGGCAGAGGTTTGGTATCTCCATGACGATGTCCTGCATTGTCGATTCCAGGACGGCCAGATCGGTTTCCAGCGTTTTGATCCGTTCGTTCACTCTGCGCATTTCGGCAATGAGTTCCTCTGCCTCCTGCTGCGCCTTTTTCCGTTCCGCCACCTCCTGGGAAACGACTTTGCGCCGGTTGCGCAGTTCTTCGACCTCGGCAAGGTTCTCCCGCCGTTTTTTATCGACATCGACAAACTCATCAATGCGGCTGCCGGTGATGTTGCGTTGCCTGATCTTGTCCTTGACCAGGTCGATATTCTCACGAATAAAACGAAGTTCGAGCATGGTGTTATCCTTTTCTGCTGCTTTTTTTGATGGCCATGGTGGCGAAATCACGGAAGAGCCGCAGGGCCTTGATACGGTTCTTGCCCAGTTTCGG
>CAZUZJ010000271.1:0-3325 GCA_964624225.1 uncultured Desulfobulbia bacterium
CTGGCGGGTGGAGTCTTCGCCAAGGGCGATTTGGGCGAGGAGGAATTGGAGGGTCATGGCGCGCTCCTCCGCTTGGCGGTGCGGACTTTGTACAGACGCTCGGTGAAGCCGCCTTCGTTCTCAAAATCGACCGCCAGCCGCTCGACCTGCCGGTCGAGGAGCGAACAGGCCACCGCCAGCAGCACCAGCGCGGCATTGGCGGAGAGCTCGGAGTAAGTCTTGGTGGACAGCATGGACGCTGTGGACTCGGTGGACGTTTCAGCCTTTTGTCCACGCTGTCCACCCGGTCCACCTCGTCCACCTTTCTTCGCCACCTCCACCACCCAAACCGCCACCTCGTCGGCGGTTTGACAGCGCCGGTCGATCAACGCCTGCCGGAGCGGGTTCTCCCGCTCCCATTGCGCCAGCCCCCGTTGCCGCAAAAAATCCTCGTAGTCGAGCTTCAACTCCTCCAGGCTGGCGCGGGCCACCTGGGTCAGCTTCAGTTCGGTCTTCTTCGAGGTCGCCGACGCCTGCGAGCCCTCGGCAATATTCTGCACCCCCGACCGCGCTGCCTGCACCATCTGGTCGTGGGTGCGGCTGAACTTGTCGATATAGCGGTTGCAAAACCGCACCGTCACATCGTAGACCAGTTGCGCCACCTGAAAACTCTTCAGCTTGCGGTAGCCGCCATGTTTGGGGATCAGATCAGACATGCTCCCTCCCTCTTTTCCCCCGTCCACAAAGTCCACCGTCAGCCCCTCGTCCACGGTATCCACCCATGTCCACCTGCGCGTTCATACCGCCACCTCCCCGCTCATCAGTTTGGGCAGGAGGAGGTCGCGGGCTTCAGCGAGTTTCATGTTCATGCTCGTAAGAGTGTCAACTTGTTTCACTATGTCATGAGGTTGAGCCTCGAACATCCGAAGTAGAATCGATGGCGGACTTAGTACCTCAACCCTGTGCCCCCCCGGTCGGCGTGGATGATAAGCTGATCAGGCTTGATTTCCTGTTTTCGGCAGGTTTCCTCGATCAGCTGTTTAGCCAGGGCGGCCTGCTCGCGGTGAGCCACCATCCAGCCTACGACATAACGACTGAAGATGTCCAGGATGACATAAAGATAGAAATAGGTTTACTTGGCCGGCCCTTTCAGCGATGAGCGAGACCAGCGACACCGGGGTGAAGAACTCGCCGCCGTCGTGGGCCTTCTGATCGGCGAAATGGGACAGGAAGTATTCGTAGATGCGGCCGAAGACATCGCCGGAGACGCGCTTGAGCTCCTCGGGGTTGAGGGTGCGCAGCAGCTGGCCGAGCACGGCATTGTCGAGTTCCTGATATTCGCTCTTGGGCAGCACGCCGCGCAGGTTCTCGTAGTCAGCCTCGATGGACTCCATGGCGTCGATGATCGCCTTGGCGCGGTCGGCACTGTCGGGCAGGGCCACCAGGGTGTCGAACTGGGCCTTGGGCTGCAGGAAGATGGCGCTCTTCTGCGAAAAATCCTCCTTGGTCAGCGGCCGGGTCTTGCCGCCGCGAGACGGCAGACCCGCCTCGATGGCGTCCTTGACGCCGAGAAAACGGCTGTAGGCATGGCGCAGGAAGACCAGGCCCATGACCGGCAGGAAATATTCGTTGCTGGCGTAGTTGGAGTTGGCCCGCAGGGTATCGGCCGCGCTCCAGAGCCGCTTTTCAATGGCTTCGATATGTTCAAGCTGGGCCATGCTCAGGCTTCCTTGCCAAAATAGGTTTTGTGCAGGGCCTCGCCCTTGTCCCCCAGGCTGCGCAGCAGGCTCTCGATCTTCTCCAGGGCCAGCGGTATCGACATAATTTGCTGATGAATTAAAAAAACCCGTCCAGCAACCGGACATGGTCAGTGGACGGGCTTGTCTGTGCACATGGTGGAGCTGAGGGGGATCGAACCCCTGACCTACGCATTGCGAACGCGTCGCTCTCCCAGCTGAGCTACAGCCCCATGCTTTTTTTTAACCACAGCCGTTCTGTTTCGTCAACGCCGATGTTGGCTGCCTCCCCTTTTCCCGGTCAGTGGCCGGCCCTGTTCCGCCGGGTCGCATGGGGCAGCGCCGCGACAAGATCGGCTTCAGTGCGCAGCTCCGCGGCCCTGCCCTGGCGCACCGACGGCAGGGCAGCAGCCGGTGCGGCGAGCCAGGCCAGGATGTCGGCCCAGACAACCTCGGCCTGCAAATCGCGCAGCAGCATGTGATAACCCTTGTCGTAAACCAGCAGGCGGTGCGGCGCGATAAACGATGTCCGCAGCCGCTGCCGGAAAACATCGACCATCGGCCCGGCCGGGATGATCTCGTCGCGCGCGCCATAGAGCAAGAGAAGGGGATGGTCGAAGCGGGCCGCCGCTTCGTAGGCCGCATCCATCAGATCGGTCAGCCCGTGCAGGGCATCGATTCGCGACTCTTTCATCACCAGCGGATCACGGCCCAGGGCTTGAAGCATCTGCCGGTTGTCCGACGGGGTGATGGCAAGCCCCTTGGGACTCACCCGCAGCCAGGGGAGCAGCCGGGCCCCCAGCCACAGGGCGGCGCGCTGGTACCAGGGCATGGTGGTCCGTGCCCAGACCGCCGGGGCGACGAGGATCACTCCGTTTACCGGCAGAGAGGGTGGCCGGCTGCCGGTCGCCAGGATAAGCGCGCCGCCCATGCTGTCGCCCAGCAGATAAAGCGGGATGCCGGGATGCTGCTCGCCCAGCAGGGTGATGATGGTGCGCAGATCACGGCCCATGGCCTTCTGGCCGCCCCAGTGGCCCGGTCGGGTTGCGGCGCCGAACCCTCGCTGGTCATAGGAAAAGACGGCAATACCCTGTTCTTGGAAAAAACGGGCGGCCGCGGTGATGAAGGCGCTGTAATCGTTATAGCCGTGCAGGGCAAGGAGGATAGCCCGCGGCGGACCGCTGGGCAGCCAGCTCCTGCGCGGCAGCGCGGCTCCGTCATAACTGATGAAGGCGGTGTCGGTCATTTCCGGTGGTCGGTTCATCGTTTCCGGTTCAAAAAAGCGGGGCGCGCAGGCGGCCAGCAGCAGGACGGCGACAAACAGGGGCAAGCGGCGCATCGGCGGTATTTTTCAGGACCAAGCATGGTGAGCGGTAAACAGTCTGCCTCCTTTTCTTATATTCTCCTTTTGCCGCCAGGCGCCAGCAAAACAGATTCTTTTCTCTTCACCATTGTATTTCGATGAAATTTGTTTTAATCATGGGCAAAGCAGGATGAACTGTCATCATCCTGCCCGAAAACGGAGAGGTGTCAGAGTGGTCGAATGAGCCGGACTCGAAATCCGGTGTATCCGTGAGGGTACCGTGGGTTCGAATCCCACCCTCTCCGCC
>CAZUZJ010000272.1:0-3315 GCA_964624225.1 uncultured Desulfobulbia bacterium
GGGCGTAGGTGGACAGGATTTCCGGAATGCGCTGCACCGGCGCGGTATCATACAGGGTCCGGGCAATGAAGAATTCGACGATGTGCTGGGTTGGGCCGGGGATGATGTTGAGCAGGAGGAGAAAAAAAACCGTGACCGCCATCCATTTCAGCAGACGCGGCAGCCAGTAGGAGGCGAGGAAAACCATCCGGCGCAGGGGGTTTTCCCAAGGGAAGACGATTTTTTTGTCCGGATTTTTTTCCAGTTCCTTCAGATATTTGTAATAGGTCTCCTCCAGATGTTTGCTTTCCCGCAGCCGCTTGAGAATGTGTTTTTCCGGAATGTCGGCCCGGATGTCCCGCTTGGAAAAGGTGTGCTGAAAGGCCTTGAACTTGATGGCCTGCTGCTTGAGGATCTGTTGCTCGGTGAGGTTCTCCGGACTGGAGGAGGACGTTTTTTTGTCGTTGTCCGACTTCGTGTCGCCGTTGCTCATGGTTCTGGTGTGGTCGTCAACTGGCTGGATGCCGGTTTCGGTTTTTGCGTTCGGTGAGTGGTTCGTGCTACATTGAAAAGATGAACCCGTAAAAAATCTTTTTTCACCACTGAGAACACAGAAAAAAACATTGTGAATGACAGTCGAGTAACTGCGCGTGCTCCGCGGTCTCAGTGGTTGTTTTTCAGTTTCTGCGAAATCATCGTGACAAGCGATATTCCGGAACGGCCTGCTGAAAAAGTGTACTGTGGAACGTTTCGGACATCAAACAAAAGTTGATGGCCTCGCAAATACCATGTTGGTCCCAGATCGTTTAGAATGAGATTTTCCACAAATCATTCGCACAGGAGGAACCAAATACTTTTCATTACAGCTTGTTACCGCCGTGTGCTGGATAGGCTTTAGTGTTTGATTCTCCATTATTGCGACGCCATCACATGGCATAAACCCTTTTCCCAGCGACCACTCCTTCATGAAACAGGAAAAACTCCGCCAGCCGCCGCTTTTCACCACCACCCGCCGACTGTTCTTCGACCTGCTGCTCATCGGCGGCGGCGCCTTGCTCTGCGCCATCGCGGTCAACGGCATCCTCATTCCCCACAACTTCGTCATGGGCGGGGTCACCGGTCTCGCAGTGCTGCTGCACACCGTCGTGCCGTGGCTCAATCCCGGCTGGATCTATCTGATCTTCAACATCCCGCTCTTCTTTCTGGCCTGGATGGCGGTTGGACGCCGCTTCTTTTTCTACAGCGGCATCGGCACCCTGGCATTGACCTTCGCCATGGCCTTCGTCCATATCTCCATTCCCCTGACGGACCGCATGCTGGCCGCCCTCCTCGCCGGTCTGCTGGCCGGGGCCGGAGTCGGCATGACCTTCCGCAGTTCCGGCTCCCAGGGCGGACTCGACATCCTCTCCGTCATGCTGCTCAAGCGTTTTTCCATCAGCATCGGCTCCACCATGCTCTTTGTCAACGGCTGCCTCCTGCTCCTGGTCGGCTTCTTCAGCTCGCTGGAGGCGGTTCTTTATACCCTGGTGGTCCTCTATGTGACGACCAGGGTGATGAGCGTCGTCGTCACCGGACTCAGCCAGCGCAAGGCAGCCTTCATCATCTCGAACAAATGGCGGGAGATATCACGGGAGATATTAAAGGACATCAGACGAGGGGCAACGATCATCGAAGGCGAAGGTGGCTACAGCGGCCAGCGGGAGCACATCATTTACACCGTTGTCACCTTTCGGGAAATCGGCGATCTGAAACGCCTCGTCCAGCGGATCGACGAAGACGCCTTTGTCGTCATCAGCGACACCCTTGAGGTGATCAACTACCGGATCGGCAATCAGCCGCACTGGTAAGTGACGCGCTCCGCCAACCGTTCACCGCAGTCCGCGGAAATAGTTGAAGGTCTGCCGCGCCCGTTCGCCGCCGCGGGCGGCAAGGAGTCGGCGCAGGGTCGCTATCTCCTTTTTCTCCAGGGAGACATGGGTCAGGTCAACGAGGATGAAATCGAGCCCGGCCTCCTCCAGCTCCTGGCGCTGACCGAGCAGGGAAAAGGGTTGCTCCGCCAGGGCCAGGGTCTGGCCCCAGCGCTGGCGAAGGACAAAGCGTTCGCCCCGCGGACTGACAAAGGTCTTGTCGAAGCGGAAAAAATCCGGATGCAGTCGGGCGGTAAAGAGCGGCGGCCGGCCAAACACGGTGAGGCCGATGCTGCCTCTCCCCTTTCGCGCGCAGAGTCGGCGCAGATTGTCGCGGTCGGTCTCGATGGCAAGCTGCACTGCTTCAATACCACTGGCCAGCAGAAAAGACAGGGTCAGGGAATTCATGACATTGAGGGTGTAATCGCCGGCCAGCTGCGGCCCGCGGCGTCCGCTTTCCCCGGCAAAAAGCTGCAACTGCCCAACATGGCCGATCATCCAGCGGCGGCAGCCCCTGTCAAGCAGATCATGCACCAGCTGTCGATAAAAGGGAACATCGCCCTCCAGGATAATGGGGGGCAGGGCGCAGACCATGTTTTTCTCCTCCAGCCGCAGGCTCTTTTTCTGCTGGAGGCGGGCCGCGGTCTCCCGATCGAGGGTGACGATGATCCGCTCCGGCCGCTCCACCAGCTGCTGACTGAGCAGGCGCAGATCGCCGCGCAACCAGAGCCGCAGCTCTGACCGTCGTCGTCCCGGCGCCGGACGGGTTCCGCCAGCCTTTGGTCCGGCACTGCCCCTTCGTTGCGGGGCTGGCGGCGCCCCGAACAGACTCTTTGCCACCCGGGCCGCCTTGCCGCCCTGCCTGATCGCCACAATACGCGCCCGAAATCGGGTCGGCGACGCCAGCGCCTCCCTGACCGCCTCCAACTGGCGGCGACCGCGCACATCCACCTTGTAGAGCAGGTCGCCTGCTTCGGCAACCGCCCCGGCGAGCAGCAGGCGCACCGTCTCCCCCTTTTCCCCTCGCGCCTTCCGGGCCCCGGCCGTATCGGTCATCTCCCTGACCGTAAACGAATCGCGGTCGCCGCTCTCCTCGTGGTGCAGGCGGACCCGGTCCCCGTTTTCCAAAGGCTCCTCCAGGGTCAGGGTCACACGGCCATGGCCCGCTGTTTCGATCCGCCCGAGAAAATGACCGATATTGCCGGAGCTGTATGGGGTGATGGCATCAGCCGGCTGGGGGGAAAGAAAATAACCGCCGGTGCTACTACGGCCCATGGCCTGATAGAGCAGTTCCCGCGCCTCGGGCAGCACGGCGGCGAAGTTGTCCCCGGCGTCGATCAGCAGGCGGTAGGCCCGCACCACCGCACCGACATAGCTCTGGCTGCGCATCCGGCCCTCGATCTTCAGGGAGGCGATGCCGGCCCTGGCC
>CAZUZJ010000273.1:0-3284 GCA_964624225.1 uncultured Desulfobulbia bacterium
GTCGCCCACGATAAAAAAGGGGCGGCCCGTCTCTCCCTGCTCTTCCAGCAGCAGCGGATCGACAAGCGCTACCTCGTCGAAGTGCGCGGCGATCTCCATGAGCGGCCGGAGAACGTCATCGACCTGCCCCTGGACGACAAACCGGCGCACAGCGAATACGAGATCCTCACCTTCGACGAGGCAGCCAACACCTCCCGCACCCTGGTCCGCATCAGCAGCGGCCGGCTGCACCAGATCCGTCGCCACTTTCACCTCATCGGCTTTCCGGTGATGGGTGATCCCCGCTACGGCAGCGGCAATAAAAATCGCGCCGGCCTGCGGCTCGTGGCCGTACAACTCTCCTTCACCTGCCCCTTCACCAATCGAGCGATGTGCTTCTCCCTGCCACTCGAAAACGGGACCCTTCCAGAATAACTTCACAGCTCTCCGGCCGGGAGGGGATGAGGCAACGCTCACCCGCAGCCCGAGACAGAAAATCGCGCCGGCAATCGTAGGGTGCAGCAACGGCCTCACCGTTGCGCACGCGGATGCTATTTCAACAGGGTTTTTCTGCAAAAGCTTCCCGCCCCCACTTGACTAACAATGTAACAGAAGTTACATTTTGTAACAAATGATACAAGAAACTTTCCCGACAACCTGACATCATCTCCCACCATGCCAAAAGAAACCACCAAAACAATGGGCACCAGGCACCGGTCAGAGAGAGAACAAAACGGGTACCGCTGGCTTCTCTTCTTTTACACAACGCCCTCCAAGCCGGTCAGCAGCCGGGTGACCGTCTGGCGCAGACTCATGAAGGCCGGGGCCCTGCACCTGAAGGGCTCGGTCTACATTCTGCCCTTTTCATTGGAACACCATGAATTCCTGCACTGGCTGGTTGCCGAAGTCCGGGAAATGAACGGTGATGCGGCACTGGTGTCCATCAGCGCCATCGACACCATGCCGGACGAGGAGATCATCGCATGTTTCAATCAGATCCGGCGAGCCGACTATCTGCCCCTGGCCAACAGCCTTGATGAGATGGCAACGAAGTGGGACGCCATCCGAAAAGGAGGAGAGAAAGGCGGCCTCAAAAGCCTGATCGCCTCTCTCGACAAGCTCGGCAAATCTCTTGCCGAGGTTAGGAAAATAGATTTTTTCGTCACTCCCGAGGGCAAGACCATCCACGCCGGCCTGGAACGATTGCGGGAAGAAATGCGCCAATGGAAGGGAGCGGTCGCACAAAAAAATCTTCAGCCAGCCGAAGTGGCCCGCAAAAATGCCGAAGATTATCAGGGGCGGACCTGGATCACCCGGTGCAGACCCTTTGTCGACAGAATGGCGTCAGCCTGGCTCATCAGGAAGTTTATCGACCCGCAGGCCGTCTTTGCCTTTGTCGATACCGAGGCAATGGCGCCTTTGCCGGCCGGATCGGTGGCGTTCGACATGTTTGCCGGGGAGTTCACCCACTGTGGCGAGCTGTGCACCTTTGAAGTCCTTATCAAATCCTTCATTCTTCGGGACAAGGCATTGGAGCAGCTCGCCGAAATCGTCCACGATCTCGACATCAAAGACAACAAATATCAGGCCCCGGAGACCGGCGGCGTCGCGGAAATCCTCCGCGGCATCCGAAAAACCGCCAAAGATGACCACGAAGCCCTGACCCAGGGCATGCAGATCTTTGAAACCCTCTATGCCGCGAAAACAACATGAAGCCGAAGTCAACTCGTCACAAAAACACGGAGAGAAAAGATATGCCGCCGACCGAGAAACATTTTGAGACAAACTTACAAAGAACGGGACAGGAGGAACAGTGACCATGACCGCTTACCGGATAGAACAGAAGGATATCGAGATGCTCCGCTCAGCAGGCATGAACGAGACCGACCTCACCCATTCCCTCCGGGTGGCGGAAAAGGCGCTAAACATCGCTGCCAGGACCGGCGCCCCACTGGACATCGAGCTTGTCGGCCGCGGCGCCCTCTTTCACGATCTCGGCAAGATAACCACCCATGAAATCAGCCATGGCCGAATCGGCGCCGAAATGGGACAAATCATGGGGCTACCGCCGGCAATCACCGCGATCATGGAAAAACACATCCGCGGCGGTCTGACCGCAGCAGAGGCGGTGGAACTCGGCTTGCCGGTCAAAGACTACACCCTGCACCGACTGGAGGAGAGAATCGTTATCTATGCCGATCGCCTGATCGATATCATCCATGACGACATCGTCGCCATTGGGGAGGAGTCGGAGGCAGAGAGGCGTTTTGCCGAGATCCTGGGCGCATATCCGAAATACGGCAAGAACGATGCAACCCTGCGGCGCTATCTTACCTGTCACGAGGAAATTCAGGGGCTGATCGCCGGTCGGTCATCAACAGGCGCAGCGTCCCCGCTTAGCGGTGAAAGAGAGGCCCATAACCCGGCCGAAGAGTCTCTTCGGCAAAAAATCGAGGATGATTTTGCCTGCACGGCCTTTTATGATCAGGACGAAAAATAAGATGGTCCCGTAAAAACCCGCAAACCATGGCAGGCGGGAAAGTAAAAACAACGAGTTGCAAAACACGGCCCGTCGGAGTCGTGGCTTTTTACGATTCCGACAAAAATGTCCGATCGACCGGACCTTAAAACACTAGAAGACCATGCATTTCAGCCCGTTTCTTCTGCTCTGCGCCACCGGGCTTTTTGCGATATTCAGCACAACCATATCGAAAAGCCCGGTGCTGCCCCTTTTTGCCGGTCATCTGGGGACCGCCCCCGCCGGCATCGGCCTGATTGCCGCCATTTCCGCTGCCGCCGGCGTTGTCTTCAGCGTTCCGGCGGGCATACTGGCCGACCGGTTCGGCAGAAAACGGCTGCTCATGGTCGCGGCGGCCATCATCGCCTCCGCGCCCTTCTGCTATCCGCTGGTCAGCACTTCCTGGCAACTGGCGGCGGTTCGCCTCTATCACGGATTTGCCACGGCCATTTTTGTGCCGGTCGCCATGGCCCTGGTCGCCGACCTGTCCCGCAAGGACCGGGGCGAGAAGCTCGCTTGGTTTTCCACCGCAACCCTTGTCGGCAGATTCATGGCCCCGGTCATCGGCGGTGGCATCCTCGCCTTTTTTGTCCGGGAGCCCGCCAGCGGCTTCACGGTTGTCTATCTTGTCTGCGGCGGCGCGGGACTTGCCGCCCTCGTTCTTGCCGCATCACTGCCATCGGCCGACCGGAAAAAACCGGCCGGCCGGTCCTGGAGCGCGACATCCGCCGTCGCACAACAGATCTTTCGCGACCGGGACATCCTGATAACCTGCGCCATGGAGGCC
>CAZUZJ010000274.1:0-3280 GCA_964624225.1 uncultured Desulfobulbia bacterium
TCGGTCAGCGGAATCGCCTCGGCCCGCAGCATGGAAAGGAGCACCGCGTTCTTGTAAAGCTGATAGAGTCGCATGGCGCCATTGATGCGACCGGCGACCGGATGCGGCTCGCTCAACCCCTGGCCCCGGTAGGAGTTGACAAAGAGGATGTCGAAGATGAGCTGAAAGCAGCGGGACCGGTCCGTGGAATCCTGGAGATCGACCCGCAGATCAAAGGTATTATCGAGCCGATCCGCCAGTTTCACCGCCACCAGTTCCGGCGCTTCCCGCGCCTTGCCCAGCAGGCGGCCAAGATAACCGGTGTACTGCTCACCCTTCGGCTTGGCGAGAAAGGCGATCCGTTCATTGAGGAACCAGTTCGACCGGGCGTCGATCTTTTCAAGCAGCCGCCGGTATCGGGCATCGAGACGACTCCAGGTTTCAGGACTGTACTTCTCAGGCGTGAGGTCCTCCCCCTTGTCATGCAGGAGGGCGCAGAGCAGATCAAGGGTGCTCGGCCTGCCGGCGGCCTTGACCAGCAGGGCGGAGGCGCGGATCGGGTGGAGGATGGCCAGGGGACCGAGACGGCGCTTCTGCCGACCATAGGCCTCACAGAGATAATCGAGGGCCTCGATAAGAAAATCTTCGGACAGCGGGTCCAGTTCGTAGCTCTGACCCAGCATCAGATCAAGAATGCCCCGCCAGCTGACCGGGTCGCCGTCGAGCTGGTAATTGAGAAAGGAGGAGAGGGCGAGAAACTCCTGGGTATCGATGAGCGGCTTCATGCCGACCCCTCCGAACAAAGATCATTTTTACCACTCTGGCAAAAACTCTTTCCCGGCTTTTCAACAAGCAGATGGCCCACCATGACCGCTTTGCCTGTCCCGAATCGCCTGTCCCGCTCAATGGCGGGCGGCCACCCTCTCATTCCAGCCATTGCCGGGCACGGGCTGCCTCCAATACCAGGTTCTTCAATCCGGTGATGAAGGCGGGCATGACATTAAGCGACTCGGTGCGGGCAAGCTTCAAGCCGAGGCCGGCCGCCAGCTCCCGATACTCGATGTCGATTTCATAGAGCGTTTCCACGTGGTCGGAGACAAAACTGATCGGCACCAGCAGCACCTGCCTGCCTCCCTGGCCTGCCACCTCCCGCAGGGTATCCGGAGTGGACGGCGCCAGCCACTCCACCGGGCCGCTTCGGCTCTGAAAGCAGAGGGTGCCCGCCACGCCGGTCAGCTTTTCCACCGCCCGGATGGTCTCTTGCAGATGATCGAGATAGGGATCCCCTTCCCGGATAAAGGAAACCGGCAGACTGTGGGCGCTGTAGAGGAGACGGACCTCCTTGCCGGCGAATTGGGTCATGCCGCGGACAATGGTGTCGGCCAGACAGCGGACATAGTCAGGCTGCTCCGGCCAGGCCGCGATCTCGGCGATATCGAAACCGGACGAAAAAGAGGCGGCAACCCGGCGGAGGTCATCAAGAGAGGAGCCGGTGGTGGCCTTGGAGTAGTGGGGATAGAGGGTCAGCGCCACCAGGCGGCTGATCCCGGCGGTGGCCATGTTCCTGAGGGTCTCGTCGGCAAAGGGATGCCAGTAACGCATGGCCATGTCCACCGTGAAGGCGCCATGGGAGGCAAGATCATGGGCCAGCGCCGCTCCCTGCTCGCGGGTCAGTCGGTTCAGAGGGGAGCCGCCGCCGATCAGTCCATAGGCCCTGCTGCTCTTGGGGGCGCGGCGTTTGGCGATCATCCAGGCAATGGGCTTCTGCAGGAACGGGGGACCAAGGCGGATGATCTTGCGGTCCGAAAAGAGGTTGTAGAGAAAGGGCCGGACATCGGCGAGCCGCTCCGGCCCGCCGAGATTCAGGAGAATGACGCCGATGGGTGTCCCGACCTGTTCTTTCATACCCCCTCCACTGCGGTCGGCCGAAGCAGGTCAGCCACCTCGCCGGGCGCAAAATCGAGATAGCTGAAGATCCGTTTTTCCATGGCCATGCACTTGTGAAAATTTTTCATGATCGAGGCGTGGCGGGCCGCATCATTGCGGCCATACCGTTCCAGGATATACGCCAGCCGGTCGTGGAGGCTGACCACCCGGTCGTGGTTGACCCGCTTGTCGGCGTAATAGACGATCTCCTTTTCGGTGATCGGGTCGTGCCCGTTGGAGCTGATCAGCACATGCTCGGCAACAATGGCGGCAATCTCGCCGTAGCCGTGGCGGCGGCAGATCTCTTCGCCCATCCTGGCGTGATCGCAGCGGCTTTCCAGACAAAGGGTCTTGGCAATGTCATGCAGCAGGGAGGCGGCTACCACCAGCTCGATATTGATCGCCTCGCCCCGGCGGACAAATCCGATGGCAATGAGCTCCGCGACCCGGGCAACCACCCTGGAATGCTCGCGGATGTTGTCGAGCATTGCGTACTCGTCCATCAACCGCAGACAGGTTTCAACCGTGGGAATCATGATGGTCTCGCAAATACCCGCAAACCATGGCAGGCGGGAAAATAAAAACAACGCGCTGCAAAACACGGCCAGTCGGAATCGTGGTTTTTACGATTCCGACAATCATGACAGACCTTTTTTTTTAACGGGCCGACAGCCGGTGGACGGCCTCCACGACAAATTTCGCCTTCTCCGGCGGCGTCTCGGGCAGAATCCCGTGGCCCAGATTGAAGATGTGGCCCTTGGCGCCTTTCGCTCCTGCCAGGATGCGCGCGATGCGCTGTTCCAGCCTGTCCTCTGGCAGCAGCAGAGCGCAGGGATCAAGGTTGCCCTGCACCGCGATATCCGGACCGAAAACCTTCACCGCATCGGCGATATCCACCCGCCAGTCGAGCCCCTGAACATCGGCGTCGCAGGTTTTGCTCAGCTCCATCAGGGTGGCGCCGTTGTTGGCGAAATAAATGAGCGGCACCCCGGCAGGTTTGAGGGCGGTGATGATCTGTTTGACATAGGGCAGGGCGAACTCCTCGAAATCACAGGGGGCCAGTGCCCCGGCCCAGGAGTCGAAGATCTGCAGGGCCTGGGCCCCGGCGGCAACCTGGGCCTGCAGATAGCTGATCACCGATTCCGTCACCTTGTCCACCATCGCCTTATAGAGTTCCGGGGCGGCATACATCATTTTCTTGGTCTGGAAAAAACTCTTCGACGAGCCGCCTTCGACCATGTAGGTCGCCAGGGTAAAGGGGGCGCCGCAGAAGCCGATGAGGGGCACCTTCTGGGCCAGTTCCCGGCGGAGAATCCGGATGGTTTCCATGACGTAGCCGAGCTTTTCCTCCGGATCCGGGACAATGAGTCGGTCC
>CAZUZJ010000275.1:0-3268 GCA_964624225.1 uncultured Desulfobulbia bacterium
TTTCTCCCTCGCCTGTCGGGCCGCTATATCGAGGATACCGAGGTCAACATCGGCGCCCTGAAGCATTACCTGGAATCCATGGAGATCCAGAAAAAGGCCAACCGCGCCTCCGCCATTTTTGGCGGTAAATTCCCCCATGCCACCGCCATCTTTCCGGGCGGTTGCTCCTGCGCTCCGGACATCGACCTCATTGCCTCCTATCAGGCACTTATCATCGAGGTGCGCGATTTCATTCACAAAAAATACATACCCGACCTGGTGGCGGTGGCCCAGACCTTCCCGGAATACTGGGACATCGGCCGCAGCAAAGGCGGTTTTCTGTCGTTTGGCCTGCTGCCGTTAGCGCCGCAGGCGGACAGCAAACGACTGCTGGCTCCGGGCGTGCTCCTTGATGGCGCCCTGGCCCCGGTACGGCTGGAGAGTATCACCGAGGATGTCCGCTACGCCAAATACTCCTCCCCTTCCAGCCTGGCGGTCAAAGACGGCGAGCTGGTGCCGGAACCGGACAAGAACGGCGCCTACTCCTGGGTCAAGGCGCCGCGCTACAACGGCCGCATGGTGGAAGTCGGCCCGGCGGCCCGGGTGCTGGTCGATTACCAGCAGGGCAACAATGCCGAACTGGTGAAACTCGTCGATCATTTCGCCGGGGTGGCCGGCATAACCGCCGGCCAGCTCAACTCGGTGCTTGGCCGCCACCTGAGCCGGGCCATCTGTGGCGCGGTTATCGCCGATTTCCTCCTGGCCGAAAGTGAACGCCTCGATCCCGGCCAGCCCGGCGGCACCGAAATCGTCATCCCCGCCACCGGCGAGGGCTACGGCACCACCGAGGCCTCCCGCGGCGCCCTGCTCCACTACATCCGCCTTAAGGATCACAAGGTGGAAAAATACGAATGCGTGGTGCCGACCACCTGGAACTGTTCGCCCAGGGACGATCGGGACACCCCCGGCGCCCTGGAGTCGGCGCTCATCGGCACCCGGGTGGAAAAACCGGAAGAACAGATCGAAGCGGTCAGGATCGTTCATTCCTTTGACCCCTGTCTGGCCTGCGCCGTCCATTGAAAAGAGACACCCCCTTTCCCCGGAAAAACGTCGTGTCCATCAGCAAGCCCAAGGAGTGACAGACATGCTTGACAGAAGGGAGTTCATCAAACTGGCCGCCGCCCTCAGTACGGCCTTCGGCGTCAACGGCCTGCCGGAACCGGTTGCCGCGGCCCTGCGCAGCATCGACCCGGCGACGGTGCCGAAACTCGTGTATCTGCAGGGTCAGTCCTGCACGGGCTGCTCCATTTCCCTGCTTCAGGCCGAAGCACCATCGCCGCTGGCCATGATCACCGACTACTCCCAGCTCGCCTTTCACGCCGATCTTTCCGCCACCTCCGGTAAGCAGTCCCTCGATCTGATCGAATCCTTCATCTCCGGCAAGGCCGGCGATTACATCCTGGCAGTGGAGGGTGCCATTCCGGAGGCCATGCCCGAGGCCTGCATTATTGGGCACCGCACCTTCGCCTCCTGGCTCGAACAGGCGGCAACCACGATGACCGCGGCGGTGGCTATCGGCTCCTGCGCCTGCGATGGCGGCATACCGGCGGCCGAGGGTAATCTCACCGGCGCGGTTGGCCTCGGCGAGTTTTACGGCAAACGATCCATCAGCAAGCCGGTGATCAATATCCGCGGTTGTTCGGTTCATCCGGACTGGGTCTGGCACACCATCATCCACCTTGTCAAAATCGGCCTGCCCACCCTGACAGACGAAGGTTCCCCCAGCCGCTTCTATGCGCGCTCCGTCCATGAAACCTGTCCCCGATATCATGATTTTCAGCAGGAAATTTTCGCCGAAAAACTGGGCGATCGTGGCTGCCTGTTCAAGCTCGGCTGCCTCGGACCACAAACCCTGGCCGACTGTTCCACCCGCTGGTGGAACGGCGGCCGCACCTGGTGCATCGACGCAAATGCGCCCTGTATCGGCTGCAGTTCGCCGGCATTTGCCCGGAAAAAGGATTTTCCATTCTACAGAATCAACCAGAAAGGTTAAGGGCGGAGAGATATGATCATGGCTAAGAGCCGGTTTGCGGGTCTGTCGATATCGAAAAAGCTGGTCATCGCGGTGGTACTCGTCCTTTCCGCCGCCCTGCTGGCCGGCACTTTTTTCATCATCACCACGGTCAGACAGCAGATGACAAAAGCCTACCTCGACTCGGTGGCGACCCTGGCGATCTCCCTCCAGCAGGGGGTCAAGGACTCCCTGGAACGGGGGCAGATGAAAAACTTCCAGAAACTGCTGACCCTCCAGAATCAGATCAACGGGGTCATCGATGTCTCGCTCTATGACCGCGATCTCAAAATCAACCTCTCCTCCTCCGGGGATGCCCTGAAGGGTCAGGGGCTTGAGGAGGAGCTGGAAAAAGAGGTAAACGCCGCAGACAAACCGGTCTGGAAAATCGGCAAGACCGATGTCCGCATCTTTCTACCGCAGATCGTCACCAGCGATTGTCTTCGCTGCCACCCCACCTGGCAGACCAACGAACACGGCGGCGTTATTGCCCTGACCTTTGATCTCACCCCCCTCAACGCCTCCCTGACCAAACAGCGCCTGCTGCTTACCGCCATCAACCTCACGCTGCTGCTGCTGATCAGCACCATCATTTTCCTTCTCTCCCGCTCCATCACCAAACCGGTGGTCCAGATGACCCACGCCATGGCTCAGCTGGCTGACGGCGATATCAACGTCACCATCCCGGCCCAGGACCGGACCGACGAGATTGGGAAAATGGCGGAGGCGGTGCGAATCTTCAAGGAAAACGCCATTGCCCGCCTCCGCCTGGAAGAGGAGCAGGATTCGGCCAAACAGCAGGCCGAACAGGAAAAAATCGCCCTGATGAACAGGATGGCCGATGACTTTGAAACAAGCATCGGCAGCCTGATCAGCAGGGTTTCCGAAGCGGTGGCCGGGATGGAGGAAACCGCCCGTTCCATGGCCGGCAACGCCGAACAGACCAAGGACAAATCGAATGCAGTGGCGCTGTCGGCCCGGGAGACCTCGGACAATGTCTCCACCGTTGCCGCCTCCACCGACGAACTGTCCGGCTCGGTGCTGGAAATCCACCGCCAGGTTGATCAGTCCCTCTCCATTTCCCGCCAGGCGGTTGAAAAGGCGGAACGTTCCAACCAGCTCGTCGGCAGCCTCGTTTCCTCCTCCCAGAAGATCGGCGAGGTGGTGCAGCTGATCACCGATGTGGCGGGGCAGACCAACCTGCTGGCCTTGAATGCG
>CAZUZJ010000276.1:0-3246 GCA_964624225.1 uncultured Desulfobulbia bacterium
CAAATCCAACAACTATTGCTGCGGCCTGAATGGCGCCGCCGCCCCCGCCGCAGCAATAGTTGTTGGATTTGTTGGGCCAGACCTCGACGAAATTTTCTTCACCGCAGACCTGCTTGACGACAAAGCGGAGATCCTCGGCCACCGGATCACCGAGGCCCTGGCGTACCAGTTTGCACGGATCCTGTACGGTGAATTTCAGCTTTTCCGTGTTCCAGGCGGGATCGACCGTGAGTCTGCCCTCGCGGATCCATTGGGCATAGAGGCTGATGATGCTGACGACCGTGAAATTGTGCGGGATGTTGAAGCGTTTCAACCCTTCCAGGGTTGCGAAAAGCATGTGCCCTCACTCGGTGTTTATGTAGGTCGGGCAACCCAGCGCATCCACCGTTTCCGCCTGTTTACGGGTGACGAATTCCCAGTCCTTGGGATCGCCGGAGAAAAGACAGTAGTTGGCCCCGTCCCACCATTCGGAGGAGTAGGTCCAGTCGACGCCGACCTGATGGAGGATCTTCCAGAGAAAGACCATCTCCTCCGGCTCCACGGTGGGCTCCTTGGCGTTCTGGTTGAGGTAGAACTGCGCCCCCTTCCTGTCCATGGGGGCCTGGAGATCGGCCCAATCCGGCTCGGTGGCGTGGACCTCCTCCAGGATATCGCCCACCACCCAGACAAAATCGCTGTTGGGGATGCCGGTGGAGTTGCTCTGTTTCTGCAGTTCGCAGGATTTCTGGAGATTTTTCGGCCGTTTTTCGACGGGTCGCATGCCCTTCAGGGCATAGACGAAGCGGCCGACATGGATGCCCATGGGGCAGGCATGCTGGCAGCGCTGGCAGATGGAGCACGAATAGAGCCAGTTGGTATTTTTCAGGACATCATCCTGGCCGAGGATGAGATAACGGATGAATTTGCGCGGGTCCATGCCTTCGATGTCGCTGGCTGGACAGCCGCTGGCGCAAAGACCGCAGGTGAGGCAGTAGTCAAGGTTCGCGTCCGGCATGGATTGCCGGAACTGCTTTTTCAACTCCGCCCGCAGGGGGGAAAGGGTGAGTTCTGTCATGACACACCACTGGTAATAAAGAATAGGGAAGTGAATGAACCAGGGGCCAGACGCAGCAAAGAAAAACGTTTGTGTTATAACAGCTTCTCAGGGATTTGCAAATACTTCTTCAGACACTTTTTTTTCGCTGGTGAGCGGTTTCTTCTTTTGCTGTCATCGGATGTTTTCAGCGAAGAAAAATGATGGTCTCGGAAAGCCGCAAACCCTGGCGGGCGGGAAAGTGAAAACAACGAGCGACAATACATCACCCGTCGGAGTTGCGGCTTTTACGATTCCGACGGGCGGTGATTCTGGCAGAACAAGGAAGAGATGAAAAATTCGTCTTTTTTTGGCAAAACTTCTATCTGACTTGACGAGGATGGCCTGTCGGTGGTATCAAAAAAATTTTGTTCGAAAACAGAGTGGGAAAACACGCGGGCAGCGTCGTGGTCGACCAGCCCGGCAAGGGAAGACAAAAACAGAAAATGTGAGGAGTATCAAAACGATGTGTCGGTTAGCGTTAAAAACCGCCAGTGAGCCGTTTTCTCCCTTTACCGTGCTCCAGGCAATGGAGGCCATGCAGGAAGGCTACGACGGCAGCGGTTTGGGGCTTCTGCTGCGGGGACTGCAATTTGCTGATTACAGCTACAAGGCGGGTGAGCCGGTGCTGTCCGGCATCGCCCACAGCGAGACCGCTCTCCACCGCCTGAACCGGTTTATGCAGGAACGCGGTTTTGAACTCAGGTATGATCACGAGTTCGAGGTTGATTTCAGCAGAATCGAGGCCAGGGATCGCTTCAAATATCTTTTGCGGGTCTACAAGAAACCACCGACTTGGGATGGGCTGAGCGAGGAACAGATCGAAAATGAGATGATGCTGATCCGTCTGGCGCTCCGCAAGGACGGCGAGGACAACGGCGGCGATCTCACCGTTTTCTCTTTCTGGCCGGATGTGGTGATGATCAAGGAGGTGGGTTGGCCGCTCGGCGTCGGCGAGGCCCTGGGGCTGGACAGTCACCGCATCACCTCGCGCATCTGTATGGCCCAGGGCCGCCAGAATACCAACTGGGGGATCAATCTTTACGCCTGTCATCCCTTCTTTCTCCAGGGAATCGCCACCATGACCAATGGTGAGAACACCGCCTTTATCCCGATCAAGGACTGGCTTACCGGCAAGGGCTTTCCCGGTTATATGGGGTATCAGTCGGACAGCGAGGTGTTTGCCCACATCCTGCATTATGTTGTCAAAAAGCTGAAGCTGCCCCTCGAAACCTACAAGCACATCATCACCCCGTTGAAAACCGAGGAGCTGCTGGTTCACCCCCAGGGGGATTTCCTGCGGGGCTTACGAGACGCCTGCCGGCGGTTGATCATCGACGGTCCCAACGCAGTGATCGGCAGCCTGCCCGACGAAACCTGTCTGCTGGTGATGGACGCCAAGAAAATGCGGCCTGCCACCATTGGCGGCAAACCCGGCGAATGGGCGATTGCCTCGGAGATGTGCGGGGTCGACGCCATGATCCCTGACCGCGATCCGTCCCTTGATTTCCAGCCCATGCGACAGCATACGATTATTGTTCCTCCAGACCGACAGGAGTATAAGATATGGTCTCAATTCAGTCAATTCCCTCTACCCCAGGCAGCCTGACCGCCGGGGATTTCCCCTGGGTCGTCGAGCACCGGGAGGATCGCTGCACCCTCTGCGGCCGCTGCACGGCGGTCTGTCCGGTCAATGCCATCAAGCTGACCTACATGCGGCAGCGCATGCCGAAGCTGGTGCTGACCTCAAGTGAGCGGGGCAGCTCTTACCGCACCTTTGTCGGCATCCGCCAGCGCACCGAGATCGCCAACCGCTGCATCGGTTGTGGCACCTGCGCGATGGTCTGCCCCAACTCGGCCATCAAGCCGGTGCCGAATGCCATGACCGATCGCTACCGTTTCCAGAACACCCAGGGCGGGGAGCCGGTAAAACGTGGTGGCCGCCGCAATGACCCCAATCCGGGCCTGCTCGATCAGCTCATTTTCACCCGCATTTCCATGCTCACCGATCCGGCCCTTGATGCCGGTCGTCATGAGTTTTATTGCAACACTCTCCTCGGGCGGGTGCTGCCGCCCGAGGAGTATGTGCGCCGGAAGCTGGCCGGCGAGTGGATTCCCCCGGTGCGGGAGATCTTTCCCTTTATCATCGGCTCCATGAGCTTCGGCGCCCTGTC
>CAZUZJ010000277.1:0-3218 GCA_964624225.1 uncultured Desulfobulbia bacterium
TGAGTGCATCCATACCTATTCGCTGATCCACGACGATCTGCCGGCCATGGACAACGACGAACTGCGGCGCGGCAAACCGACCAACCACATGATCCACGGTGAGGCAGGGGCCATTCTGGCCGGGGACGGGCTGCTCTCCTTTGCCTTTGAGCTGCTCTCCCGACCCGATCTCGGCGACCTTGCCGCCCCTGACCGGCTGCACATCATCAATCTGGTTGCCAGGGCCATCGGTCCCTTGGGGATGGTGGGCGGCCAGGCCCTGGACATGGATTCCATGGGCAAGGAGATCCCCTTTGCCACCCTGCAGTTTCTGCATGGCTGCAAGACCGGGGCGCTGATCACCGCCTCGGTGCAGACCGGCGCCGTCATCGGCCATGCCGACCAGCAACAGTTTGCCGCCCTGACCGCTTACGGCCGGCAGATCGGGCTCGCCTTCCAGATCGTCGATGATCTGCTCAACGTCGAAGGCACCACCGAACAGCTCGGCAAGGCCGCCGGTTCGGACGCGGAGCAGCACAAGGCGACCTATCCGGCCTTCTTCGGCGTTGCTAAGACCAGACAACTGGCCCGGGAGGCGGTCGATGCCGCGGTCAACTCCCTGTCGGCCTTTGATGAAAAGGCGGACAACCTGCGCGAACTGGCCCGCTATATCCAGACCAGAACACAGTAATGACACCGACATCCCTGCTTGCCACCATAGACTCGCCGGATGACCTGCGACGACTCGACGAAGAGGAGCTGATCCAGCTCGCCCGGGAAATCCGCGGGGAAATCATCCGCACCGTTTCCCGGGTCGGCGGCCATCTCGCCCCGAGCCTCGGCGTGGTCGAACTGACCCTGGCCCTCCACTACGTTTTCAATACCCCCGCCGACAAGCTGATCTGGGATGTCGGCCATCAGTGTTACGCCCACAAACTGATCACCGGACGGCGGGACTCCTTCGCCACCCTGCGCCAGTATCAGGGTATCAGCGGCTTTCCCAAACGCGACGAGAGCGTCTACGACGTCTTTGACACCGGCCACAGCAGCACCTCCATCTCAGCCGGACTCGGCATCAGCATTGCCGGCCACCTGAAGGGCGCTGCCAATAAAACCATCGCCGTCATCGGCGACGGCTCCATGACCGGGGGCATGGCCTTCGAGGCCTTGAATCAGGCCGGCCACCTGGACAAGGATCTGATCGTCATCTTAAATGACAACGAGATGTCCATCTCGCCCAACGTCGGCGCCCTGTCGAGTTTTTTGAGCCGCAAACTGACCGGCCGGGCCATGGTCCGCGCCAAGCAGGATCTCAGCCAGTTTCTCAAGCACTTCCACAACGTCGGCGAAAACATCCTCCAGGTGCTGAAAAAAAGCGAGGAGAGCCTGAAGAGTTTCTTCACCCCCGGCATGCTCTTCGAGGCGTTGAAATTCGAATACATCGGCCCCATTCCCGGCCATAACATCGACAACCTGATCGCGACCTTCCGCAATGTCCGCGATTTCAGCACAGGCCCGGTGCTCATCCATGTCATCACCACCAAGGGCAAAGGCTATGGGCCGGCGGAAAAAAATCCGGGCGCCTACCATGGCGTCGGTCCCTTTGCCATCGACACCGGCCGGCCGCTGCCGACCCCGTCCACGGCCCCGACTTACACAAAAGTCTTTGGCGACACCATCGTCACGCTCGCTGAAAACGATCCGCGCATCGTCGCCATCACCGCCGCCATGCCGGCCGGCACCGGCCTGACCGCCTTTGCCGAGAAATTTCCGGATCGATTCTTTGATGTCGGCATCGCCGAACAGCATGCCGTCACCTTTGCCGCCGGCCTTGCCACCGAGGGGATTCTGCCGGTGGTGGCCATTTATTCGACCTTCATGCAGCGCGCCCTTGACCAGGTGATCCACGATGTCTGCCTGCCCAATCTGCCGGTGACCTTCGCCATTGACCGGGGCGGTCTGGTCGGCGACGACGGCCCCACCCATCATGGCGTCTTTGACCTCTCCCTGCTGCGCACCATCCCCAACATGGTGATCATGGCGCCCAAGGACGAGGCGGAGCTGGTCAATATGCTCCACACCGCCATTCTCATGCCCTGCCCCACTGCGGTGCGATACTGCCGGGGCACCGGTGAAGGGATTGAACTGCCCGCCGAACCGACGAAAATCCCCTTCGGCAAGGGCGAGCTGCTGCGGGAAGGCGACGACGTCCTCCTGCTGCCGGTGGGCAACCGGGTCTCCGCCGCCCTGGCCGCAGCGGACGGGCTGGCCAAGGTCGGGGTCAGCGCGGCGGTGATCAATCCCCGTTTCGTCAACCCTCTGGACAGTGAGCTGATCTGCTTTTGGGCGGCAAAAACCGGCAGAGTGGTCACGGTGGAGGACAATGCCAGGAAAGGTGGATTCGGCAGCGCCGTGCTCGAACTCTTAGCCAAGAGAGCGCTGACCGCGGTCAACGTGCGCATCCTCGGCGTGCCGGACCGTTTCATCGAGCACGGTCCCCAGGAGACTTTGCGCCACAATGTCAAAATCGACACCCCGGCCATTATCAGCAGCGCCCTGGAACTTGTCGGCACGTGAGGGAAAAACGCCCGGCCCGGAATAACACGCCCGCCTTTCTCTGGGCCTTTACCACCTATTTCGCCGAGGGCCTCCCCTATTCCCTGATCCGCACCATTTCCTCCTTTTTTTTCCGGGCCAGCGGGGTCAGCCTGGAGGCCACCGGCCTGACCTCCCTGTTTGGCCTGGCGTGGATCTTCAAATTCCTCTGGGCCCCCCTGCTCGACACCTTCGCCACCAAACGGCAATGGCTGCTCATCACCGAGGGGCTGCTCTTTTTTCTTTTCTGCGCGATTACCCTGACCGCCGGGCAGACATGGGCCATGCCCCTGGTCGCCTTCTTTTTTCTCTTCGCAAGTTTTGTCGCCGCCACCCACGACACCGCCATCGACGGCTACTATCTCGAAGCCCTCGATCAGGCCGGCCAGGCACGATTTGTCGGCTACCGGGTCATGGCCTACCGCATCGCCATGATGTTCGGCAGCGGGGTCATCGTCACCCTGGGCAGTCACAGCGGCTGGACCGCAGCCTTTGGTCTCGCCGCCTGCCTGCTCGCCCTCCTCCTGCTCTTCCACACCCTCTTTCTCCCCCGTTGCGAAACAGAAAGACGGCCCCTGGCCACCCTGGCCGGCCGGATTCTCGCCTCCCCGTCATTGGGGCTGCTGATTGCCGGCCTGCTGCTT
>CAZUZJ010000278.1:0-3162 GCA_964624225.1 uncultured Desulfobulbia bacterium
GAGCCGGATCGTGCCGAAATAGTGCTGATAGTTCTTCGCCACCTCCAGCGCGGCGATGAATTCCGCATAAAAATTGCGGGAGGCAAAGCCGAAACGGTTGCCCTCGTAGTTTCTGAAGATAGCGTCATAGCCGCCCATGGCGTTTTTGGCGCGCAGCATACCGGTGGTGCCGTGATTGTAGGCGGTCAGCGCCAACGGCCAGCTGCCGAGCTTTTCGTAATTGTGCTTGAGGAAACGGGCGGCGGCATGGGTGGCGCGCAGGGGGTCACGCCGTTCATCCACCGTATAGTCAATGGTCATATAGCGACTGCCGGTGTCCCGGGTGAACTGCCAGATACCGGCGGCGCCGGCCTTGGAATAGGCCTTGTAGTTGAAGGAAGATTCGACATGGGGCAGGTAGGCCAGTTCCTCCGGCAGCCCGTAGCTGCGCATGATTTTCTTGATGTCATTGAGATAGGCGCCGGAACGGACCACCCCTTCGGCAAAATGGTCCTTCAGGCAGAGCTGAAAACGGACCGATTCCGCTGCCTTGGCCAGCCGGCCGGCGGACGGTTTGCCGTCAAACAGGGCCAGCACCCGTCTCTCCTCCGCCGTGGCCGGCCTGCTGCCCCGGGCCAGGGAGCGCAGGATGGAAGCGTATTTTTCCTTGGTCCGGTCGACCCGCGCCTTGTTGCGTTTCTCGGCGCCGGCCCGCTCCCGCGGCTCGAGATCAATCACCTCGTAGACAATGGAAAGATCACGGTTGTCATGGATCAGCCCCTTGCTGGTGGGATACTTGCCATACACCGTTTTCCAGAAGGCGACGTTGGGCCGCATGGCGTCGTAGACCGGAAAGTGATGGCGGTCAGCGGCGCTCATCCCCGGCCGGACATCGCAAAGCAGCAGCACCGCAAGCGCGGGCAGCATCCAAAAAAAGTTTTTTCCCATACAGACATTCTTCCTCAGTAATCCAGCATGACACCCCTGGCAACACCGAAGCGGACATCAGGGGGGGACAGACAGCGAACAACGGACAAAAACAGCGGGATTGCGATCAGGGCATCAGATAAAAACCGAGGGCCTTCTCATAGAGGGCCTGGTCACTGTCGGAAAATTCCGCGCCGATATAGCCGTTTTCCCCGACATGACGGACAATGACCCGGCGCTGCAGGCGGGACTGCTTCCTGTCATCCAGGGTAAAATCGACCAGCAGCAGATCGCCGGCAGCATAACTGTGGGCATAGTGAAGACGCAGGCCGATGCCGCCCATGGAGACGTTGACGACGGTGCAGTTCGGTTTGCGGGCGCCAGCGGGCCAGCCGCCATCAGCACCGGCCTTGCAGCAGTAGCCCGGCAGACTGGTCTCCTTGCGGTACCGTTTGCGGAAATTGAGATCAACCTGAAAGGTTTGCTGGCAGGCGCATTTGACCTGGAGGGAATGCTTTTTGTTTTTGAACTGGAGCACGGACACATGCTTCATCCTGCCGCAGTACGGGCAGTGAAACAGCGCCATGTTTTCCTGATTGACAAAAACCTCGGCCTTCCCCATCGGGTATTTTCTCCTTCACCGTGACGATTTTTCCCACAGAATATTGTGATCCCGGCCGCTTGTAAACTTTTTTTGTCTTTCCCCCCACCATTCTTGCATTTGCCCTCCCATTGCCTGCCACACCGATTTTGCAACGTCCATTCCGGACAAAAAAATCACCGTTATTTGCACCTCGCGGGCGAATCGTGCCGGGACAAAATGACCGCCCCGCCATTTTTTATTTTTTTTCACCCACCAGATTTGCCTATAATAAAAATCGACGACGTCATCAGTCTGAACATCCCTTTCCCGCTCCGGGCCCAATCGGCATACAGGAACCACCTATGGCAAAAAAAATCATTTTGTTCCTCATAACCCTTGTTCTCCAGACAATCATAGGAAACGGCACGGTCCGCGCCCAGCTGGCCACCGCGGCCAAGACGCCGATCAGCAGCTTCATCCAGCAGACCATCCGGGAGCTGCCCGGCGACATTCCCGGCCATGCGGTTTCCGCGGCCGGGGTGGTGCCGGTCTGGGCCGACCCGGCTGAACTCGATGCCGGCCTCCGCCAGGACTATGCCACCCTGCGTATCCCGCTCTGGTAAGGACAAAAAAATCATGACCAGCGCCAGTCAATCGTGATGTTCCGTCCCTATACCCCCATTATCGCCACCCTCGGCTTTGTCCTGTCACCGGACCGGCGGCAGACCCTGCTCGTCCACCGCACCGCCCGGGCGGATGACCAGCATCTCGGCAAGTTCAACGGCCTGGGCGGCAAGATGCGGCCCGACGAGGACGTGGCGGGCTGCATGCGCCGCGAGATCCGGGAGGAGGCGGGGATCGAATGCCTCGCCATGGTGCTGCGCGGCACCATCAACTGGCCCAACTTCGGCAAAAACGGCGAAGACTGGCTTGGATTTATCTTCCGCATCGACCGCTTCCGCGGTCAGCCCTTCCGGGAAAACGGGGAGGGGATGCTGGGCTGGCACCCGGTGGCCAGTCTGCACACCCTGCCCATGTGGCCCGGCGACCGCCACTTTCTCCCCCTGGTCTTTGACGACAACCCGGCCATCTTCCACGGCGCGATGCCCTACCAGAACGGCCAGCCGGTCTCCTGGCATTTTGAACGCCTCTGAACACTTTCCCCGAACCGGGGAAAAATGCCCTTATCAGCCGCAGTCGGCGGCGCTGTTCGGATCATAGGTGTTGGCGCCGTTGCGATAGAGATAGTCATTGACCAGCAGCAGATCGTCCGGACTCAGGCCGGCCCAGGAACCGTCCTGGGCGCAGACCGGATATTTTTTGAAAAAGACCCGGTTCCAACCCTTCGAACTCTTCGATTCCGCATAGAGAAAGGGCGCTCCCCTGTCGTTGTCCCTGACATGACAGCTCTTGCAGCCCTGCTGGAAAAGCTTCGCCCCCTTGCCCCACCAGAGGCTGTTCGTGTCGAAAATGCGGCAGGTCTGCGTCCCTTCGTCAAACCGCTTGGCCGGCTTGGCGTGCCCATGATCCGTCCACGTCAGCATCATCACCGCCGCCAGCACCACTCCCAGCACACGTCCGTTCATACGTCCCTCCTGTTTTTTTGCCTTGCCGGGCCCCGGACCATTCACGAGGCGCACGCCACCACCAAAACCACATTGTAGCAGACACCC
>CAZUZJ010000279.1:0-3132 GCA_964624225.1 uncultured Desulfobulbia bacterium
GGGGGGTGGCAAAAGACATCGTCACCGGCGAGACGAAACAGGCGGTCATCGACGCCGTGGACCTCGAACGCTTTCTCGGGCCGCTCAAGTTCTTTCCGGAGACGCTGGCCCATTCCTGGGGCCCGGGACTTGCCACCGGGCTTGCCTGGACGCCGGTGGGCGGCGAGCTGCTCTTTATCGAATCAGCCAAGATGAAGGGCAGCGGCGGGCTGAAGATGACCGGCAAGCTCGGCGAGGTGATGAAGGAGTCGGCCAGCGCGGCGCTCACCTATCTCCGCGCCCATGCCGCTGATTTCAGCATCAATGAGGATCTCTTTGCAGAAAAGGACATCCACATCCATGTACCGGAAGGAGCGACGCCCAAGGATGGCCCCTCGGCCGGGGTGGCGATGGTTGTCTCCCTTACCTCGCTCTTCACCGACCGGCCGGTCCGCAAGGACGTGGCCACGACCGGCGAGATCACCCTGCGCGGCGACGTGCTGCCGGTGGGCGGCATCAAGGAAAAGGTGCTGGCCGCCCATCGCTCCGGAATCCACGAGGTCATCCTGCCGGAGTTGAACAAAAAGGATGTCGCCGAGATCCGTGACTCGGTGCGCAGCATGATGACCTTCCACTATGTCCGCGACATCAAGGACGCCCTCAAGGTGGCGATTGTCGGGTGAGTCAACCGGGGCCGGGTGGACCACCCGGTCTCTTTTCATACCGCGGCCCCTTCCTCACCCGGTGCGCTTGGTGCCGGCATAGGTGAAGGCCTTGGCGATCATCTTGTAAAAGGTGCCCTTGTCGATGCCCACATCCTTGCCGCAGGCGCAGAAGATCCGGCCGCCCTCGGCGTGGGCGTCGTACATTTTCGTGATGCGGGCCTTATGGCAGCGCAGCACCTCGCCCGGCCCGATCTTGTCGTAGCGCCAGAGCTTGCGTTTGCAGGCCGCGCATCTCAGCAGCAGCATCCACGTTTCCCTGGGCGGTCCTGCTCTCTTGCCGCCCGCATTACAGATGTCCCCGCACCCAGCGCAGCAGGGAGGCGAGATCAAGCGCCCCCGGCTGTCGGACAAGCTCCCGCCCCGCTTTGAAGAGCACCAGGGTGGGAATGGAACGGATGCCGAAACGGACAGCCAGCCCCTGCTCCGCCTCGGTGTTGACCTTGGCCAGCCGCACTTCCGGTTCAAGCTCGGCGGCAGCCTGGGCAAAGACCGGCGCCATCATCCGACAGGGGCCGCACCAGGGCGCCCAGAAATCAACCACCATCGGGATGTCGTTGCGTTCAACGTGTTTGGCGAAATGCGCCTCCGTCAGCTCCACCGGCTGGCCGGTGAAGAGTTTACCGCGGCACTTGCCGCACACCGGCCCGCTGGTCAGCTTGCTTTTCTCCAGCCGGTTGACACTGTTGCAGGCCGGACAGACAATATGGATCGTTGCCATGGCATACTCCTGATTGCTTTTGTCGATGCAAATTCATCCTGCCCGGGAAATCCGCGCCCCGCCGGGACAGGCAAAGCCCCTTCGACGGAGGCCTCGGATCCACCGGCGGTGCTTGCCGGTTCGTTCTTTTTTTCCCAGCAATACTGTAAGCCGCCCGGGCAGAAAATCAAGCGGGATCCCATCGCTTTGCTTGCCCCGGCCCGCCATTTCCGGTAGGGTGTGACGGCACCGGCAGCCAGCGGTCCACCCCTCTTTTTCCCCCAGTTCGGCAGGGCAAGCCAATGTATGACAAATTATTCCACCTCTACGATTTTGTCGACCGCACCATGGCCGATCTGTTCGCCCGCTTCCCGACGGAAGTGGTCTGCCGGCAGGGCTGCGCCGATTGCTGTCATGCCGTTTTTGATCTCTCCTTTATCGAGGCCTCCTGCCTGTTCCGCCATTTCCGCGAACTGAACCAGGAGTTGCAAAAAGAGATTCTCGACCGCTGCGCCATCGCCGCCGCGCAGTGGCAGGAGCTTTTCCGGGCCGGCACCGATCCATCCTCCGCCCGCATCCGCTGTCCGCTGCTCAGTGATGCCGGCCTCTGCTGCTGTTACGCAACCCGACCGGTCAACTGCCGGACCTACGGCGTCCCGACCATCATCAACGGCGCGGCCCACGTCTGCGGGATCAGCAACTTCGCCCGCGGCATCTCCTATCCCGCCATCGATCTTGCCCCTTTGCAGAAAAGCCTCTACGACTATTCCGTTTCCCTCGCCGGCGCAAGTGTTGGGGCCAGACGCTGGTCCATTGCCCATATCCTCCTCCAGCCGGAGCTGCTGACCCTGTCCGGGGATCAGGGCAGCACGGCGTGCCGATAATTTTTTTTCGTACCTATCCACCCTGGGACGGAAAATGTTCGTCTCGCCCGGGCACAGTAACTAGTCAGCCGTTCCGCAGATGCGCGAAGGAGGCCTGTTCGCAATACACCAGGCATGCGGACAGGCTGACGACAATGCAGATGCGGTGCTGCGGGATAGTTACAATTTTTATTTCAACTATTTACTCGTGCCCGTCCGGTGCACTATAGTAAAAGTAATATGCGCGGGCAGCCGCGCGGCGCTATCGATTTGCCGGACTGTTCTCCGCCGCCGGCGAGCCGTGGGACTGAACATGACGTTTTCTGCTGCGCGCATGACCCTTCTGACATATTTTCATTTCCGCAGCGGGCCGTTGCCCGGGGGGACGCGATGAAATATCTCAAGACAGTGCTTTTCCCCTTTCTCGCCACCGCCGCCCTGATGACCCTTTACCAAGTCGGTAAATTCTACCTGTTCGAAGGGCATTACACCATCTGGCAGTCCCACATCATGACCATCTTCTTCACCTCCCTTATCGCCACCACCGTTTCCGTCTCCATGGTCAACTGGGTCGAGCGAATCGAGCGCAGCAAGCGCGAAGTGGCCCTGCGCGAGGCCCGGCTGAAAACCCTGCAGATCACCATGCATACGGTCCACCATATCGTCAACAACTTCCTCAACCGCCTGCTGCTCTTCAAGCTGGAAACCGAGGAACGAGGCACCATCTCCACCGCCTCCCTGGAAAAACTCGAAGCGGACATCTCCGCCATCAGCAAGCAGCTGGCGGAACTGAGCGAACTGGAAAATCCGGAGAACGTCGACGAGTTCGACAAATTTTTCCCGATGAAACCCACCATAAAAGAGCGGG
>CAZUZJ010000280.1:0-3130 GCA_964624225.1 uncultured Desulfobulbia bacterium
GCGTTTTCGCTGTTGAAGCCGGATGGCGGCGGATATCGCGCCTTCGATACGGTAAGGCGAGCGCTTACTGTGGCCGGCATGACCCGCCATGCCGCGTGTAAGGCCGCCAATGGGTGGCATGAAAAAGATGTAAACAGCTTCATCTTGGGACATGGCGAAGCAGCGGATGATGAAAAGCATGTCTCGGTGGGCTCACGCCGTTTCGCTTATCTTCCCCTGCCGAGCATCGAGTCGCGAGGGCAAGACATGGCGCGCGTGGCCGGCAGCGTTCGGCGCGTGATCCTGACAACGTTCGATGCGGCATGCGAAGAAGAAATCAACTGGGCTCGACGTATACTTCCCGGTCACGGACTTGTCGAAGAAAAGTCCGTTGGGACAAATGGCGGCAAAAAAGATCCGATCGCCTTGCTTAGCCTGGTGCCAAATCCAAAAACCGACAAGGTTGTTCCGGTTTATATACGACCATCGGCAACCTGGGCAACCGTAACGCCCGTGGTCCTTCCCGGATTCGACGACCCCGCCCACTATCGGCGTCGTTTGAAGCGCGGGGTGACTTCCGAGGAGCAAAAACGGTTGTTGGCTTCTCTTGATGAACGCATCGATGGCCTACTTCGCAAGGCGATTACGCAGCCGGGCTTTCCGCAGGCTCTTGCTGACCATGCCGAACTTGCGTGGCGCAAGGTTGGATATTGGCGGGGAAATGACCTGGCGGACCGTTACGGTGTTCCTAATCACCTAAAACGATTCCCGTGTTATCACGTCAAGATCACCTGGCGGGATGAACAGCAACGCCCAGTAAAAATTGATGGTCCCATATGTTTTGGAGGAGGTCGGTTTTACGGTCTCGGCCTGTTTGCCTCTTTTGCTGACTGAGCACATCCCGTCATCAATTATACCGCACCTGCACGACAACAATCGCGTCCTCGCCCACACGGGAAACAAAGAGGAAGGTAAGAGCATCAAGAAGAAAGGTCATCAGTGGTGTTTGCGCCCCTGGGCCAGAAGTCAGCGACAACCTCTTCCGGTAGGGGATCGAGGAGGTCTCCCCTGATGACCACCTTGGCCTTGAACAGACCCAGAGGCCGTCGGCCGCCTTCCTCGCTGAAGGGAACAAGTCGGGCCACCGGCTTACCGCCCCTGGTGATGATCACCTCTTCGCCGGCCTGCGCAGCGAGAATAAGGCGCGAAAGATTGTTTTTTGCTTCACGAATACCGACCCGCATCGACTGCCTCCCATGGCGCTTGCTGCTGGTTCGACCATAAACGAACGTATGTCATCCTCAACGGGATGTCAATCCGGGAAACAGAGATGGGCCAAGACGAAATCCCTTTCCATCGTGCATCTTCCCCCACAAGCAGCGGTGTCGGCAGTCTCCCCCCGATCCCGGCCCGGATGCTGAACGAGTTCGTCTATTGCCCCCGACTCGGTTATCAGATGTGGGTGCAGGCCGAGTTCGCCGACAGCGCCGACACGGTGGAGGGCCGGGCGAAACACAAACGGGTGGACAAACAGTCCGGATCCCTGCCCGCCGCGCCGGAGGAGGGGGAAACCATCCACGCCCGCTCGGTGTGGCTGACCTCGGACATCCTCGGGCTCACCGCGAAAATCGATCTGGTGGAGGGCGAGGGCCGCCGGGTGACACCGGTTGATTACAAACGGGGCAAGCGTCCCCATGTGGCGGCCGGGGCATACGAACCGGAAAGGGTGCAACTCTGCGCCCAGGGCCTGCTGCTGCGGGAGCATGGTTTCGAGTGCCCGGCCGGCGTCCTCTATTTCGTGGCCTCGCGGGAACGGGTGCGGGTCGACTTTGATGACCTGCTCATCAGCCGGACTCTCGATGCCATGCGGGAGTTCCGGCAGGCGGCGGAAAAAGGGGAGATGCCCCCGCCGTTTGGCGACAGTCCCAAGTGTCCCCGCTGTTCCCTGGTCGGCATCTGCCTGCCCGATGAGGTGGGTTTTCTCGGCCATGCCGGACTGGAGCCGCGCCCCCTGGTTCCGGCCCTGGAAAGCGGCCTGCCCCTCTATGTCCAGTCACCCCGCGCCTATGTTCGGAAAAGCGGGGAGACCCTTGTCATCGAAGAGGAGAAAAAACAGGTGGCCGAAGCCCGGTTGGGCGAAATCTCACAGGTCGTCCTGTTCGGGGCAAGCGGCATCTCCACCCCGGCTCTGCAGGAGTGCATGCGGCGGGAAATCCCGGTCACCTTCATGAGTTACGGCGGCTGGTTCATCGGTCACACGGTGGGCCTCGGCACCCGCAACATGGAGAATCGGGCCAATCAGTACCGGGCAAGTTTTGATCCGACCTCCTGCCTCGCCCTGGCCCGCTCTCTGGTGGCGGCCAAAATCGCCAACTGCCGCACCATGCTGCGCAGAAACCGTAAGACAAACGACGGCGCCACCGAGGAGGCCCTTGCCGCCCTGCGGACAGATATCGGCCAGGCAATGCGGGCCGCATCGCTTGCCAGCCTGCTCGGCATCGAGGGCAGCGCCGCAGCCCGCTATTTCCGCTGCTTCCCGACCATGCTGACCGTAAATGGGGACAATGCGCCGATCTTCGATTTCATGGGACGCAACCGCAGACCACCCCGCGATCCGGTCAATGCCCTGCTCTCCTTTGCCTATGCCATGCTGACCAGGGAATGGACAGTGACCCTTTCGGCGGTCGGCCTTGATCCCTACCGGGGCTTTTACCATCAACCCCGCTTCGGCCGACCGGCCCTGGCCTTGGACCTGATGGAACCGTTTCGCCCCCTGGTGGCCGATTCGGCGGTGATCATGGCAGTGAACAACGGCGAGGTGAAACAGGAGGATTTTGTTTATGCCGCCGGCAGTTGCGCCATGAAGGAGGCAGCGCGCCGGCGCTTCATCGCCTGCCTCGATCGCCGGCTGGAACAGGAGGTGACCCACCCGGTCTTCGGCTACCGTATCAGTTACCGCCGGGTTTTCGAGGTCCAGGCCCGCCTGCTGGCCCGTTATCTTGCCGGTGAAATCGTCCGCTATCCAAATTTTCTGACCCGATGAAGACAAAGGACGAACGGTTCTATCTCATCAGTTACGACATCCGCGACCCCCGCCGCTGGCGGCGGCTTTACCGGGCCATGCGCGGTTACGGCGAGTGGCTGCAACTCT
>CAZUZJ010000281.1:0-3120 GCA_964624225.1 uncultured Desulfobulbia bacterium
ATGTGCGCGCCTCGCATATGACGATTTCAGCTTAGCCATCCCCGAAATTGACTTTTGCGAGACCATCAATGATGACAAACCCGTAAAAAGTCTTTTTTCACCACAGAGCGCACAGAGGCCAAAGAAAAAAAACATCTTTAATTACAATTAGTTATCTCTGCGCGCTCTGCTATTTCTGTGGTTAATTTTCAGTTTTTACGATTTCATCAAAGATGAGAAAGGAGAAAGAAGGAGGGAAAGAACGGCAGGGCACGCTCAGAGAGGATGAAAGATCCGGCCGACAATCGCCCGGCGCGAGCGTTCCTCCAGTTCCGCTGCAGCGGCAACCGGATCGGCACCTGCCAGCTCAGCCGCCTTGAGGACCATGGGCAGATTGACCCCGGCGACGATGGCGGCCGGGGCGTTCCCCAGCATGCCGCGGGCGGCGTTGAACCCGGTGCCGCCGAGGACATCGGTCAGGATCAGCACCCCCTTCCCCGCCGGCACCGATTGCATGGCCGCATCGATCCGTTCCCGGATCAGATCCTGCCGGGCGGCAAAGGGGGCGGCGCCATCCATCTCCTTCGCCCCGTGCAGCTCGCCCATGAAGGGAACAGCGACGGCAACGAAATTTTCCAGGGGCCGCCCAAGGATGTAGCGGGCAACATCAAGCAGGGCACGACCGATCTCGCCATGGGTGACGAGAATAATCGCCAGTTTCCCGGCAGCGCGCTCCTGTGTCGCATCGGGTTGCCTTCTCACCGTGATCAACGCCGGACTAGAGGGTAAAGCGGGCCATCATCTGCTGCATCTCATGACTCATGCCGGTCAGCGCCGTTGCCTCCTGCCGCACCTCATCACCGGCTCTGGTCAGACTGGTAAATGCCGCTGTCACCTCATTGACATCCGCGGACACCTCGCGACTGGTGTGAGCCGCCTCGCCGATTCGCGCGGAAACCCGCTCCATGTTGCCGGATACCTCGATGGCCGTTTCCTTCATGGTTGAGACCCCATCCAGAGCATGTACCACATTGCGGGCGATGTCGCGGGTCGTGACCGACTGTTCCTCGACCGCGCCGGCGATATTGACGACGATCTCGTTGATGGCGCTGATCACCTGATTGATCTGGCGGATTTCGCCGATGGTGCTGTTGGTCGACTGCTGCATCGATTCCACCTTATGACGGATATCGCTGGTGGCAGCATTGGTTTGCGCGGCAAGTTCTTTCACCTCGTTGGCAACCACAGCAAAACCCTTGCCCGCCTCGCCGGCCCGTGCCGCCTCGATGGTGGCGTTTAAGGCCAGCAGTTTGGTCTGTTCGGCAATTTCAACGATGACATCAATGACCTTGCTGATCTCCTGGGCCGCCCGGCCCAGCTCGTCCACCTGACCGGTGGCGCTGGTGACATTGTCCACCGCGGTATTCGTCACGTTGCGCGCCTTTTCGGCGTTGGCGGCGATCTCGGCCACGGTGGCGCTCATCTCCTCGGTGGCCGCCGCCACGGTGGAAATATTCTCCGCCGAGACCTGGGCTGTTTGCGCTACCTCTTTTGCCTGAAGATTGGTGGCATCCGCCGCCTCGGCCACCTCGCCCATGATGGCGCTCATCTGATCAGCAGCCCCGGCCACCGTCTTTATCTTTGCCGCCGCTTCAACGGTCTGGCCCTCCATCTCGCCTGAACAGGAGGCAAGATGACGGGCCCGCTGATCGAGTCGGGTCCCGGCGGTAACAATCTCAGCAAACAGCGTGCGCAGGCCGCGGCTCATTTTGTCGAGGTCGATGCCGACCCGCTCCAGCTCGTCTCCGCCGCTGACCCCGGCTGAGGCGGTCAGGTCACCGGCTTCCAGTTTCGCGGCGAACTTCTCGATGGCGTGCAGCCGACCGATGATACCGGCGATGGTCACCAACGCCAGAACCATGCAGAGGCCACCGAGCACCACTCCGACAATCTGTTGCAGAAGAAGGGATCGCACCTTTTTTTCCGACTGGCTCTGCAGGATCGCCACCACCTTGTCCATCTCCTGCAGCAAGGGGATATTGTTTTTCGCAAGCCAGGCGATATGCGCTTCGGCCCCGTCACTCTGGTGCAGCACCGCATCAAGGTGCTGCCGGAACTCCAGCCACATCCCGTCCACCCGGATCAGCTGCGAATGGGCCGGCTCGGGCTGAGGCGGGCAATCGCGAAACTCCGTCTTTTTCATATCCGTGCCGAGCGGCGCCTTGCCGCCGTCTTTCAGCGCCTTGTGGGTGGCATCGAAAACCGCCATGGTATTGGTGACCGCCTCGAGCAGATCCTGGCTGACGGCTCCGGCTTTCTGCCGGTCCCCGTGGAACTGGAGAATTTCCTTGGTCATCTTCTGGGTCAGCATGCGCTGTCGGCCGGCCAGATTAATGACCAGCCCATCGTCCTGCTGCTTTTCCGTGGTCCACAACGTCATGACAAACATCAACAGAATAATAACCGACAAAGCACCGATGGCGCACCCGAGCTTGAACTTGACCGACATATCTCCTCCTTTTTTATCCTTCGCCGCCATGGCGCGAGGCCATGGAACCGTCCCATTCTGGTGAAAGCCTATCATTCCTGCCTTCCACCGGTCAAACAAAACATACTGGCCTCGCAAAAACCCGCAAACCATGACAAAACCGTAAAGGGTCTTTTTCACCGCGGGGAGCACAGAGAAAACTTTTTTAAATTACAACTAGTTATCGCTTGGCATTCACCGATCTCTGTGGTTGGTTTTCAGTTTACGAGACCATCACCCACGGCAGGCGGGAAAGTGAAAACCACATGCAGCCCAGACGGCCCGTCGGATTCGTGGCCTTTTACGATTCCGACTAAACAATGCCGCAGCTGAAAAAAGTTATTGAACACCCCATGGGGTTCAGGGTATTGATGGGTGGTGTCGCATTCCGGCAACGGGGACAACCCGCTCGGGATGCTCCACAACGGTCGCATGATCAGGAGGGATCGTGGGGGATCGTGCTTTTTCCGCTCATGCCGGGTCCGCGGGATATCGCGGGTCCGGCATCGTCAAATGACAAAAGGAGGAAAAAGAATGAAAAGGTTTGCCGCATTGCTTGCTGGAGGAATGTTACTGCTCATGGCCATCGGGATCGCCAGCGGCCACAGCGACTG
>CAZUZJ010000282.1:0-3114 GCA_964624225.1 uncultured Desulfobulbia bacterium
AAAGGTGCCAGGCCGACGACCACGCCCAGGACGCCGACAAGCCGATCCCCATCAAAGACCGGACAGGCAAAGGGGAAAGAGGGTTCCTGGGCGCCGCCCCGGGCGACGATGTATTCACCGGCGACAAAATCAGCACTGGCCAGCGCATCGCGGATGTGCTTCCGGTCGGCAAGATCGGTGCCGGCCGCAAGGCGGTTCGAGACCACCACCCGGCCCTGGGCATCGGTCAGCGTCACGCCCAGATACTCTGGGTTTTCCTCAGCCACGGTGCCCAGCAGGGAGCGGGCGGCTTCGGCATCCAGCGTCCGGATTGCCGGCATATGGGCAAGGGTAAGGAGCAGACGGCGGGTCGAGGCGGCAAACTCGCGCTGGACCTCGGCCATGGAATGGGCCAGCAGCATGACATCGGCGGTGGCGGCATCAATGGCCCGGCGGCGCTGCTCCAGTCCGGCATAGAAAAAAATAAGCAGGGCCGGCAGCACCGCAAGCAGCACCAGCTGAATCAGTTTTGCACGTATGGAACGAGAACGCAGGGCAATCGTCATGTTGTCCGCAGGCACCTCGGCATTGACCGTTTTTTCACCTTATCTTATCATATCTCCTTGAGGAAAAAAGAAATTTTCCGACACATGATGGAGAAAAAAGGCATCTGCCCCTTTTTGGTTGCAGCCCCTTTTGTATTTGGGGTATAGCACACATATTTGCGGCTGATTGTCCTGTTTTTCCCGGCCTTCACCCGCTCCATCCACCACCTTTCACAAAAAAATCTTCCGAACAAGGAGACGACATGGATCCGGAAAAAATCATGAACAGCCTGTCCCAGGAACTCGAATCCGCCTTCAAGGCCATGGCCAAGGCCAAGACCGTCGAGGAAAAACTTCAGCACAGCCAGATCGTCAGGAACCTCTGCGAATCCCTCGGCGTCTTCTTCAACCTGGCGACGGAGATGATGCCGGAAGACTTTGACGATGAAATAATATAGCACATTGCCCGAGCGCGACAAAGAGGAGAAAACACCATGGCGGCGACAGGCGCAGCAGCTGAAAAGAGTCTTGATCCGGCGGTCCGGCGGATGATCGACAAGGCAAAAGATGAGGGGATCACCACGGTCTGGGACCGTTATCAGGCCATGACCCCCCAGTGCGGCTTCGGCGACACCGGACTCTGCTGCCGCCACTGCCTGCAGGGACCCTGCCGGATCGACCCGTTCGGCGAGGGGCCGGCTGCCGGCATCTGTGGCGCCAGCGCCGACGTCATGGTGGCCCGCGGCCTCGACCGGGCCATTGCCGCCGGCACTGCGGACCATGCCGGCCATGCCCGCCACCTGGCCCATACCCTCAAAAAAATGGTGCAGGGTCGGGCCCCGGCCTATGCCATCAAGGAACCGGCAAAGCTGCACGCCGTTGCCCGCCGCCACGGCATCGCTGTTGACGGCCGGACCGACGAGGCCATTGCCCTCGACCTCGCCGCCGCGGCCCTGGCCGATTTCCACGAAAAAGAAACGCCGGTAATGTGGGCGGCGACCACGGTGACCAAAGACCGGGTCGAGGTGCTGAGCAAACTGGGGATCGTGCCGGTCGGCATTGATCACGAGGTCTCGGAGATCATGCACCGTACCCTGTACGGGGTGGATGCCGACCCGGTCAACCTGCTGCTCGCCGGCCTGCGCTGCGCGGTCGCCGACCTGGCCGGTTGCGTGATGGCCACCGATCTCTCCGACATCCTCTTCGGCGTGCCGGCACCCACCGTGACTCGCACCAACATGGGGGTGCTGCGGGCCGAGGCGGTCAACATCGCCCTGCACGGCCACAACCCGCTGCTCTCCGACGTTATCGTTGCCGTGGCCCGCCACAAGGAGGACGAGGCAAGAAAAGCGGGCGCGGCCGGCATCAATCTGGTCGGCATCTGCTGCACCGGTAACGAAATGATGATGCGGCACGGGGTACCCTCATGCACCCATTCGGTCAGCCAGGAAATGGCCCTTGTCACCGGAGCGCTGGACGCGGTGGTGGTCGACTATCAGTGCATCATGCCCGCGCTCGCCACCGTCGCCGAATGCACCGGCACCCCGCTCATCACCACCATGGAGATCGCCAAAATCAGCGGCGCGATCCATATCCCGTTTTCCGAGGAGGAGGCAGAGGTCCGGGCCGCGGCGATCATCGATGTTGCCATCGACCATTTCAAACGCCGGGCCGGCCGACCGGTGGAGATCCCGCCGGTCTCCTCCCCGGTGGTGGCCGGCTTTTCGGTGGAGGCCATTGTCGGCGCCCTGCAGGCGCTGGACCGCGACAATCCCCTCAAACCCCTGGCCGACAGCGTCGCCTCCGGCGCCATCCGCGGGGTCTGCCTCTTTGCCGGCTGCAACAACGTCAAGGTGGCCCAGGATCGCAACTTTGTCCATATCGCCCGCCGGCTGCTGGCCGAAAACGTGCTGGTGGTGGCAACCGGTTGCGGGGCCGGAGCGCTGATGCGCCATGGCTTCATGGATCCGGCCAATGTCAACGAACTGTGCGGTGCAGGCCTTAACGCGGTGCTGACCGCCATCGGCCAGGCCAACAACCTCGGCGGACCGCTGCCGCCGGTACTGCACATGGGCTCCTGTGTCGACAACTCCCGGGCCGTGGCCCTCTGTGTCGCCCTGGCCGATTACCTCGGGGTGGACACAGACAAATTGCCGGTGGTGGCCTCGGCGGCGGAGGCGGTCTCGGAAAAGGCAATCTCCATCGGCACCTACGCGGTGGCGGCCGGCCTGCCCACCCATGTCGGGGTCATGCTGCCGGTCCTGGGCAGCAGGCAGGTCACCTCCATCCTGACCGAGACGGTCCGGGAGCTCACCGGTGGTTACTTTATCGTCGAACTCGACCCGGAGGCGGCGGCGCAGCGGCTGCTCGCCGCCATCGACGAACGACGGGCCGGCCTCGGCCTGGCCTGACATCTTTTTCCGGAGGAAGAGCGATGAAGGAGATGTTCGTCCGGCCCGAACGCTGCATGGCCTGCCACAGCTGCGAACTGGCCTGCGCCGTCCAGCATGGGGCCGGTGGCTCGCTGTACCGGGCCATCGGCGAGGAACCGGCGCCGCGCCGGCGCATCTTTGTCGAATGGATTGCCCCG
>CAZUZJ010000283.1:0-3102 GCA_964624225.1 uncultured Desulfobulbia bacterium
AAATCAAAATAGGGGGCGTAGGTCTCATAAGTCGCCAGCTCGTCATCGCCGTACCAGTATGGATTTTCCGCGGTCAGCGTCTGAAAGGGAAGGATGGCGACCAGCCCGGCCGGGACGCACTCGCTCTCCTCTGCTTCCTCCTCAGCCTCGCATGCCTCGTCGTTGACAATGGAGATGTTGCCCAGTTCCTCGTAAAAGAGGTGGCCCAGCTCGCTTTCCGTGACATCGGCGGCAATGACCGCGGTCTCCCGCAGCGACGGCAGCCGCCAGTCCGCGTAAACGGTGCCGTCCGCCGCCACCCAGGAGAGGCTGAGGATGAAGTCGTGGGCGGCGCCCCAGTCCAGTTTGCCCGAGTTGATGTCAAGGTAGCTGATGTCCAGGCAGTCGTCGTAGATGACCTGCACATCAGGCAGGGCTATGCCGTTGATGTAAGCGGTGCCGGTTTGCGGCCAGAGTTCGGCCTGGCACGGACTGGCAGCGGCGTAAAGAACGGTGAGGGCGAGAATCGCCCCGGTCAGGTGTTTTTTCATGGTTCCTCCAGCGTGATATGTGACAGTGCTAATCCGGGGAATGACGAATGGTGTTTTATGACATTTGCATAAAAAATACCAAAGTGATAACTTTTAAGAAAAAAATATCGTCACCTTTGATAACGGATTGTCGTCATTGACGATTCGAATAACAGAATAGAGGGCGTTGTTGGAGGGCAAAAACCTCCGCTCGCCAATTACTGACTGGCCACGATCAGAAACTGACGGGTATGGTCGCTTTTCCCACAGACTTGTTGATCGGTGCGAAGTAGAATTTTGGCAAGGGGGCCGGGAAGCGGACAGCGACAGGAGGAGTATGGCAGGGGTGACGACACGAATCATTGCCGCGAAAGGCGGCAGGCGGTTTCGCGGCAGGGCGCAGGTGTCCGGCTCCATATCGGCTGCTCATTGCTCCCTTGACGGTCCGGTATGATGCCGGCGTGGAAGACCATCCCGCTTTTTCCGTGCGGCAGGCGGCAGTGGGGCTGGGCGATTGGGCGCATCACCTTTTTGATTGTGGCTCTGATGAGCGGTCTTTTCTTTCTTGTCCGCATGCCCGTCTCCTCGTTTTCCGGGCCGTTGCCGGAACTGACAGCCGATGAACGGCTTGGCGCCACCATCTTGCGCCGTCATGTGGAAACCCTGGCCGAGAAGATCGGTCCGCGCACCATCTGGCAGCCGGCCTCCATGCAGGCCACCGTTGCCTATCTGGAAAAGGAACTGGCGGCCCTGGGCTACCATCCGGCCTGCCAGCACTATGAGGTGCGGGGAATGACAGCGGCCAATCTCGAGGTGGAGATCAGGGGGATCCGCCAGCCGGACGAGATCGTTGTGGTCGGCGCCCATTATGACACGGTGGCCGGTTCGCCGGGGGCCAATGACAACGGCTCCGGGGTCGCCGCCCTGCTGGAGCTGGCCCGACTGTGCTCCGCCCTTGAGCCGGCCCGCACCGTCCGTTTCGTTTTTTTCGCCAATGAGGAGCCGCCGTTTTTCTTCAGCGACACCATGGGCAGCACGGTCTATGCGGCACGGTGCCGTGAGCGCAAGGAAAGGATCATCGCCATGCTTTCCCTCGAAACCATGGGCTGCTACCGCGACGAGCCAGCCAGTCAGCGCTATCCCTTCCCCTTTTCCCTGTTGTATCCCGACACCGGCAATTTCATCGCCTTTGTCGGGAATATCCGTTCACACCAGCTGGTGCGGGAAGCGATCGGCGCCTTTCGTCGCCATGCCGCCTTTCCGTCCGAGGGCCTGGCGGCTCCGGGCTTCGTCCCCGGGGTCGGCTGGTCCGATCACCTCTCCTTCTGGCGCGAGGGTTATCCGGCCATCATGGTGACGGACACCGCCTTTTATCGCTACGCACCCTATCATAGCGAAGAAGACACGGCGGAGAAACTCGATTATGGGCGGCTGGTCCGGGTGGTCGGCGGTCTGGTGTCGGTTGTCATGGTGCTTGCTCAGTGATGATGAAACGATGCGGCCCGTTCCGGCCAAAAAACAATGTGAGGCTGATGACAAAGAAAGAGGATTCGCGGTTTCGCGAGCAAGAACAATGATGATCAGGGAGGTCAGGGATGAATAGTGGGACACCGGTACAAACCGATAATGGGCGCATTCCGCCTTCCTGGCATGCCGTTTCTGTTGATGCAGTCATGGAGCAGCTTGCCGCCTCCCCTGGGGGGTTGTCCGCTGATGAGGCGGCGGCGCGTCTGCGCCGCCATGGCCCGAATCGATTGCCAGAGCCGCCGCGCCGGAGCCCTTTTGTCCGTTTTGTTTTCCAGTTTCATAATGTGCTGATCTACGTACTGCTCGGTGCTGCCGTGGTGACCGCCATGCTGGCCGACTGGGTGGACGCCGTGGTCATCCTCGGGGTGGTGGTGATCAACGCCATCATCGGTTTTGTCCAGGAGGGCAAGGCGGAAAAGGCGGTGGATGCCATTCGTAACATCCTTTCCCACGAGGCCATGGTGATCCGCGATGGCCACCGACTGGCGGTGCCGATGGAAAATCTGGTACCCGGCGATGTCGTTGTCCTTCAGTCCGGGGACAAGGTGCCGGCTGACCTGCGCCTCTTCAAGGTCAAGGATCTGCGCATCGAGGAGGCTGCCCTGACCGGGGAGTCGATGCCGGTGGACAAGGCGGTGGTCCCGGTGGCGCCGGATGCACCCTTGGGGGATCGGCACAGCATGGCTTTTTCCGGCACCCTGGTCGCCTATGGTCAGGGTGCCGGTATAGTGGTTTCCACCGGGGAGGCGACTGAACTCGGCAAGGTCAGCGCCCTGCTGGCCCGGGTGGAAACCCTGACTACCCGCCTGACTCGGCAGATGGGTGAGTTTAGTCAGTGGCTGACCGGTGCTATCCTGATTCTCGCCTCTGGCACCCTGATTTTCGGTCTGACCGTCCGCGCCTATTCCTTTACCGATATTTTTTTCGCAAGCGTCGCTCTGGCGGTGGCAGCCATTCCTGAGGGGCTGCCCGCCATCATCACCATCACCCTGGCCCTCGGCGTCCAGCGGATGGCGCGCCGGAACGCCATTATCCGTCGGCTGCCGGCGGTGGAGACCCTCGGTTC
>CAZUZJ010000284.1:0-3059 GCA_964624225.1 uncultured Desulfobulbia bacterium
CCCAGACCCAGCCGATGGCCGGTGAGTGGGCCCAGCGGCCGTAATGGTAAGGTGCCCAGCCCCACGGCTCGTCGGGCAGCCAGATATAGTCGTGATGGCGCCAGACCCAGCGACCGTGCCGGTAGGGCGCCCAGTTTACCCCGATAATCAGGGTCGGGGTCCAGACATAGCCGTACTCCGGCGACTGGACCCAGCGGCCGGAACGGTTCAGTTCGGACGAGTAGGAGCTGAGTTCCTCGGGCAGATAATAACCCTGCGGGCTTGCCGGGGGAAAGAGTTCCTCGTTGCGCGCCTTGTTCCACATGGTCCATTCGTCCGGAGGGCCGAGGGCGGTGAGTTCGCCGCTGTTCTGGCCTCTGAAGGAAAGGCGCTGGCCGGCGTTGACCCTGGTGCTGCCGGCATTGTTTTCCGTTTCCACGTAACCCTTGTAGCAGGAGATTTCGGTGAACTCCGCCGGGGCATCGACCCGGAAGATCGCCCGGTCGAAGGCGCGGGTGGAGGAGTCCGGGGTATCGATCTGGACGACGCCGCCCTCGCGCGCATCGAAGTAGGCATAGGCGCTGCCTCGGGCCAGATAAAACTGGGCGGCATCCTCGTCCATGGAAAGGATGTGCAGCGAGGTGTCGCCATCGAGGCGGATGTAAGTGCTGCCGTTGAGCTGCAGTTCGGCAATGGCGTTTAGCGGCAGCCAGAGCTGATCACCCTCGCCGATCGGGGTGTTGATCGACAGCAGACTCCATTCGCCGGTCTCGGGCGTCATGATCTGGGCGTCGCCTTCAAGGTAGCTGACCCGGATATAGCCGGTGGCGGCCAGGGCAGGGATGGTGTGGAGGTGGGCCAAAAACAGGACGGCACTGAGCAGCACTGCCTGAAACGATTTCATACGATTGCTCCTTGTGTGAGCCTGGTGGAGGTTGGGCTTGGACCGGCCATTCCCGCAGGCAGCTGGCCGGGTCGGCAAAGTAACAGGTGTGTGTGGCGGCCAATTCCGCAGTTTTTCTGATTTGCTGAATAGAGTGACACTATACCCCGGAAAAAGGTTGCATGCTGCAAGAAAAAAGGCGATGGATCAAGGAGAAGGACGTCGCCGTGGAGCGACGGTGGGGCTGCATCTCCCGGCGATCGTTTGCCGAGCCGATGATGACGCGGCCGTTGCAATGCCCCTGATTTGCATGCTACAACGTGATAAGGTGGTGCCGATGGCGGCAATGCCGCCGGGAAAGAGCAAACGAGGGGCAGGGAGTGAGGATCGTGATGCTGCCGACAAATATGGGAGGGGTATATGGCGTATGTCGAAGCGGTCTGTCTCAGTGTAAAAAAAGGGGTTGTCAAACGGGAACAGGAGGTGGTGGTTGTCAGGGAGAGGTGGGGCATCGAAGGCGATGCCCATGCCGGCAACTGGCACCGGCAGGTATCTCTGCTGGCCGGCGAGAGCATCGATGGGGTGAAGGAACGGTTGCCGACCCTGAAAAACGGCGCCTTTGCGGAAAATATCATCACCCGCGGCATTGACCTTGCCGCCCTGCAGATCGGCGATCGCCTCCAGATCGGCGCGGAGGTGATCCTTGAAATCAGCCAGATCGGCAAAGAATGTCACAACAGCGGCTGCGCCATCAAGAAACTCACCGGGGACTGCATCATGCCCCGGGAGGGCCTTTTCAGCACCGTGGTCCGGGGCGGGACGATCAGGATCAATGATCCTGTCCGACCACTGGGACCCTCCCCTGCCGCCGGCAAAGGGGAGGGCTGAGAATGAACCACGGAGATCACGGAGCATATTGAAGTAACATGCCGTAATCAATGGTATTTTGTCGGCGTGCCCGGTGGCGGGAAAGACTGTTTGCCGGTCCGCCAATGGCTGATAAAATCGGAAAAGGTCTTTTTTGCCACAGAGCGTACAGAGAAAATTTTTATAAATTACAACTAGTTATCTCTTGGTGTTCTGCGGTCTCTGTGGTTGATTTTCTGTATTTACGAAACCATCAAGGGTTTACTTGCCGGTAAAATTTGCGGCTCGGTATTCTCCGGACAGACTGAGAAAAAGGTAGAGTGTCTGTTTGTCCGGGTCTTTCTCGTGCGGGTTGTGAAAGCTGACAAGCCATTCATGCTCCGCTGTTTCCATCGCTTTCCCCGGCGTTATCCCGTTCCAGGACGCTGCAAGTTTTCCTTTTTCGACAATTGTTGCAACATACGAAGACGCTTTTTCCTGTATCTGTTCCTGACTCAGCGCATTGGCATGGTCATGACCATCGCCGCCGTATGCGCTCCCGCACACCAGGGCCAGTATCATGATCAAAAAAACGGTGATTCTTCGCATAATTTCCTCCTTTTTTCGCAAATTGGTGGTTGGTTAGCGCACGGCGCAGAGTTTTTCCTGCTCAGCGTTGCAGTATGACTTGTCGGAATCGCAAAAGCCCCTATCCGCCGGGTCGTGTTTTGGAACTCGTTGTTTTCATTTTCCCGCCTGCCATGATTTGCCGGTATGTGCGAGACCATCAGGTTTCGTTGCCGGCGAGATGTTTTTGATCGAGCCCAGGCGCAGGTAAAGCGCCGGAACCACGATCATGTTCAAGGCGGTGGAGGTCGTCAGCCCAAAAAGGATGACAATGGCCATGGGGGTCTGGATTTCGCTGCCGGGCTGTCCTCCGGCCAGGGCAAGGGGGACCAGGGCCAGCCCGGCGGTAAGGGCGGTCATCAGAATAGGCGCCAATCTTTCCAGGGCGCCGCGGCGGACGGCCTCCAGGGGATCACGGACCCCTTCATGCTCCATGAGCTGGCGGATGTGGGAAATCATGATCACCCCATTGCGTGTCGCTATGCCGAAGAGGGTGATAAATCCTATCATTGATGCCACGGACAGGATGCCGCCGGATACATAGACCCCGATCACTCCACCGACAAGGCCAAGCGGCAGATTGAGCATGACGAGCAGGGCGTCCCTGACTGAACTGAAGGCAACGTAAAGAAGAAGAAAGATGCCAACCACCACGACGGTCCCGAGGATCATCAGGGTACTGGAGGCATCGGCCGCGCTTTCGAACTGGCCGCCGTACTCCATG
>CAZUZJ010000285.1:0-3019 GCA_964624225.1 uncultured Desulfobulbia bacterium
CGCTTTTCACCGCGATCTTCTCGGTCTGCATGGCGTTGTCGGTGTTCTGGCGGATATTGGCTGCCATCTCCTCCATGCTCGACGAGATCTCCTCGGCGCTCGCCGCCTGCTCGGTCGCCCCCTGGGACATGTGCTGGGCGGTGGCCGAGAGCTGCTGGGAGCCGGCCGCGACATTGTCGGCCGCGCCCTGCACCTCCATCACCACCTCTTTCAGCTTGGCCACCATGGCGGCCAGCGCCTCCATCAATTCGTCCTTGTCGCTTCGTTTTTTCACCTCAACCAGCAGGTTGCCCTGGGCCACCTGCTGGGCGTTGTCGGTGATCTCTTTGAGTGCCGCCACATTCTGATTGATTGCCGCCCCGATCTTCTTGAAGTTATCGGCAATGGCCCGAGTCTCCTCGTCCGCCGGCGCCACGTCAAGGCCGATTTCCATATCACCGAGAGAGAACCGCTCGAGACTGGCGAGCAGCTTACCGACCTCGCTGTTCTGATATGCCGCCTGCTTTTCCGCGACCCGAGCCGCCTTCTTGACCGCCGTCATGTCGGTTACCACCTCGAAAACAGCAATGGTGGCGCCCTGCTCATCCTTGATCGGTACGCCGAAATAGCTGATGTCGAGGTTGAGGGCGCCGGGATGGGCGTCGGTTTCACTGCTGGCGGTCTGATTGGTTGCCAGGGCCAGACCGCAGGCGCACCTGTCGGACTTGCAGTCGCTGGTGCGGAAATGGTCATAACATTTAACGCCGATGAGCTGGTCCTGACTTTTGCCACCGACCTCGGCGCCAACCCGGTTCATGTAGCGTACCGTGAAATCCCGGTCGATAATCATCACCGGGCTGGGCAGGATGTCGAGAAAGCCAACCAGCCGGTCAACGATGGTGTTCATTCCCCGAATCAACCTTTTATAGGCGCCCTGATGCCCCTCTGCATCAGACCTGACATCCAACCGCCCTTCCATGGCCGCTCGCCCAAGCATCTCGGCTTCACGGGTCAGGGCGCGGATGGTCTCCACCATTGTCTTCATCGCCGCCATGACGCTGTCCGTGTCGCCACTTTTAACCCTGATGTCGCGGGAGAGATCCCCGGCGGCAACCAGGCCGGCGACCTCAACAAGCTCTCTGGGATCGGCGCCCAGTTGCCGCAGCACGGCGCGGATGATAAGCAGGGCGACGACAATGCCGAGCAGCACCGCGCCAATGCTGGCCGCGGCAAGGACCTGTTTCACCCGCTGCACCGAGGCCTGGATATGACGGCCATTCTCCCTCGCCTCGTCAATGTGGGTGGTTTGCAGCTTTTCCACCGCCGCCGTCAGTTGCCCGCGAATGGTGTCGAAATCCTTCATCAGAAAATTACCGCTCTCCCTGCCGTCCTCGATGTAGACAGTGGCCACCCGGACCCCGGTTTCATAAAAGCTGTCGAACAGGGCCAGGATCTCCTCCGCCTCTTCCAGGGCCAGCTTGTCGTTTTCCTGACGGAACATCTCGACAAAGCGGGCCATCCCCTGGCGAAAGTCGGCGGCAATCTTTTCCGCCTCGGCCAGTCCCCTGGTGTCATGGGTCGCGGCCACGTCAGTGAGGAGCTCGCCGATCCTGATCACCTTGATGTCCAGCTCATAGGCCAGCATGAGATAGGGCAGGGTTTCGCCGTCCATCTGTTTGGTATTGGTCTCGGTGCCCCTCAGCAACAGCATGGTGGCGGTGACGGCCAGGACAAAGACGACAATCACCGCGGCAAACCCCAGGCCCAGCCGCACGGCGATCCTCATGTTCTTCAGCATCTTTTCTTCCCTCGTGTGCTATGCGGAATGTCAGAAATTTGACAAACCCGTAATAAGTCTTTTTTCACCACAGAGCGCACTGAGGACACAGAAAAAAACATCTTTAATTACAATTAGTTATCTCTGTGTGCTCTGCGGTCTCTGTGGTTAATTTTCAGTTTTTATGAGGCCATCAAATATGGATCATCGGAATCGTGGCTTTTTTTGATGCCGACAAATTCACAGGAATAGGTGGGCATGATGAGACGGTTCCCCCCCCCCGCGAAAGAGAGAAAGCCCTTCCGCCGGGATCACTGGCCGCCGCCCTGCACCGCCAGCAGGTCGTCGGAGGAGAAGACCTTGTCGATGTCGAGGATCATGACAAAATCGTTGTTGATCTTGCCCATGCCCTTGATGAATTCCGTGTTCAATCTGGTGCCGATATGGGGGGCCGGCTCAATCTGTTCCGGCTCCATCTCCACCACCTCCTGCACTGAATCGGCCAGCACGCCGAGGACGATGATCTCGCCTTCCAGGCTGACCTCGACGACGATGATACAGGTATTGACCGTCTGCTCGGTACAGGTCATGCCGAAATTAAGCCGCAGGTCAATGACCGGTACCACGCTGCCGCGCAGATTGATCACCCCGCGCATGAACTCCGGGGTCTGCGGCACCTTGGTGATGGTGGTGAACTCGAGGATCTCCCGCACCTTGGCCACATCGAGGGCGAACACCTCCTCCGCCAGTTTGAAGGTCAGATACTGCACGGTTTCCGTTATTGCCGCCACACTCATGGTAAAGCCTCCTTGTTGAAATAGCGCATTAGGCTATAGACCGTTAGGGATTAAGATGTTTTGCGGTTTAGAGATTTAGCGGTTTAACCCTAAACGCCTACAGCGGAGCTGATCAATATTGCCGGCCGCCTCAATACCGCTCAAAATCCTTGTCCAGCTCATCGTCCCCGCTGTCGTGGCCGGCCTCAAGCTGAAGATTGATGCCGCCCGCTTTGCCGGGCTTTGCCGTTCTCCCCGCTGCGGGCAAGGCCTTGGTCCTGTTACCGGCCGTCGGCCGCAGATCCCGGCCTGTTGAAATCTTCCGGCGACGCGCCACATGCTCCACATGAATGAGACTCGCCACCACCTCGCGCAACGTTTCCGCCTGACTCGACATCTCCTCGGCGGTGGAGGCCACTTCCTCGGAGGCCGCGGCGTTCTGCTGGATGACCTGGTCGAGCTGCTGGATCGCCTTGTTGATCTGCTC
>CAZUZJ010000286.1:0-3011 GCA_964624225.1 uncultured Desulfobulbia bacterium
GTCAAAGATCAAATTTTGAACAGCCCTACAGGCCGTTCATTTTGAAAGAGGCTCCGAAGTGTGAAAGAACCTTTTACCCCATAATGGAGCGGAACACGGCAGCGAAATGGCCGAGGGTGTATGGTTTGGGGATAACGGCGCAGAAGCCGTAGCGACGGTAATTGGCCATGGCGTCATCATCGGCGTAGCCGCTGGAGACCACCGCCCGGACCTGCGGGTCGATGGCGAGCAGTTCCGCCAGCGCCTCCCGGCCGCCCATGCCGCCGGGAACGGTGAGGTCGAGAATGACCGCCGCAAAGGGGGCGCCGGCGGTCAAGGCCTGGTGATAGAGTTCCACCGCCACCCTGCCGTCACAGGCCGACTCCGGGGTGTAGCCGAGTGCCTTCAGCATCTCGGCAGCCACTTCCCGGACAATGGTTTCATCGTCCATGATAAGGATTTTACCGGAGCCGCGATAAAGAGCTGTGGTTTCTTCCGTCAGCGCGGAGACTGGCTGAGCCGCCGCCGGCAGACTGAGATGGAAAACCGTCCCTTTACCGGGCGCGGAATCGACGGTCAGGGAGCCGCCGTGTTTTTTGGCAATGGAATAGGCGATGGCCAGGCCGAGGCCGTTGCCGCCTTTCCTGGTCGTGAAATAAGGGGTAAAGATCCTGGTTTGCAGTTCCGGGGCAATACCGGGGCCGCTGTCCCGCACCGAGATACGAACAGCGGCATCATTTTTCTGCTCCGGCGTTCCCTCGGTTGCTGCTGGGATATTGACGGCGGAGACGACGATTTCACCGCCCTCCGGCATGGCCTGCAGGGCATTGATGATCAGGTTCTGCAGGAGGCGACTGATCTGGCCGCGATCGATGCTGACCGGGAGCAGATCAGCGGCCAGCTCGAAGCGGCAGGCCGTTTTGGCCCCGCAGAGGGAAAAGGCGCAGACATCGCGAATCAGCCCGGCGACCTGGGTTACCTCTTTGACCGGCGTGCCGCCCTTGGCAAAGGTGAGCAGCTGGCGGGCGAGCTCGCTTGCCCGTTTGCAGGCGTTTTCCGTTTTCGCCAGCAACGCGTCAATGGCGGGGCAGTCGCCGCTTTCCAGACGGGCAAGCGAGATGTTGCCGACGATCGCGGTGAGCAGATTGTTGAAATCATGGGCAATGCCGCCGGCGAGCACGCCGAGGGCCTCGATGTTTCTGGCATTCTGCACCTCCTGTTCCATGAATTTGCGGCGGCTGATGTCGCGGATAATGGCAAGCAGCCGGATGCCACCCCCCAGTTCCACCCGGTTCAGGGAGATCTCGGTCTCGATCTGGGGCGTCGCGTCGGTCCGGCAGCGCCATTCAAAAAACTGCGGGGTGCCGGCCAGGGCCTTGTCGCATTTTTCCGCCATGACCTGGCGGGAAGGGCGGCCGTCCGGTTGCCGGTCCGGGGAAAAATCGAAGAAATCCCGGGAGAGCAGGTCCTTTTCCGGACAGCGGAAAACTTCCAGGGTTTTCGGGTTGCAGGCGGCAAAGCGAAAACCATCCAGCAGGACAATGGCGTCATTGGCGGCCTGGTAGAGGGTGCGGTATTTTTTTTCACTTTCGCTGTAGGCGGCCTGCGCCTCGGTCCGCTCCCTGATCTCGTGCTGGAGGAGACGATTGGCTTCTTCCAGGCCCTGGGTCCGTTCCTGCACCAGCCTTTCGAGATCGGCATGGGAACGGGTCAGGGCCTCCTCGGCGGCCCGTTTTTTTCGGGCGGTGCGCAGACCGTGGTTGACCATGAAGCCGCCGAGCAGCAGAACAGTGGCGAAAATGAGTCCGGAGAAGGCGGCGATCCTGTGGGAGATGGTCCTGATCTCCTGCTGGACGTCGTCAAGATAGATGCCGGTGCCGATGATCCACCCCCACGGCTGGTAAACCTTGACAAAGGATATCTTTGGTACGATGCGGGCCGGATCGTCCTGCCGCTGCCACATGTAATCGACATACCCCTCCTGTTGTTCGGCAACAATGGCGACGATCCGCTTGAACAGGGCATTGCCGGCCGGGTCGACAAAATTTGTCAGCTCCTTGCCCTCGAGGTCGGTCCGGTAAGGGTGCATCACCATGGCCGGTTGCATGTCGTTGATCCAGAAATAGCTCTTGTGGTCGTCGCCGTAGCGGATATCCCGGATCTGGCGGATGGCTTTTTGTTTCGCGTCGGCCGGGGCGATTTCGCCCCGTTCCGCCAGCGCGTCATAAGTGTGCACGATGTGCCAGGCCGTCTCGGTCAGCTCGTGGACCATCTCCCTTTTCCGTTCCAGCAGCGCCGCCTCCAGCGAGGGCAGAAAGACCTGATAGACGACCACGACAAAGAGGATGGCGGTCAGCAGGGGCGGGAAAATAGTCTTTATGGCATCCCGGCTGCAAATGTCTGGGTGGCGGATGATTGGCATTGTCGAGAGCAATGGGAGAGCGAGGTGGATTATATCCGTAAAAATACCCACTACTATGATACGACAAATGCCTTTGTCGGGTCAATGCGCAATAATCGTGTACAAAAGAGGTATAAAGTTTACGGAGAAAACGGGGTCAGCCGAGGTCAGCCAGGTGGGATTGCAAATTGACCTTTTTGTTGCGGATGCCGAGTTTGCGGCGGATGCGGTTGCGGTAGGTTTCCACGGTGCGCGGGGAAAGGCCGGTGAGCTCGGCTATTTCTTTGCTTGTTTTTCCCTGTTTGATGAAATCGGCGATCTGAATCTCGCGGCTGCTCATACCGGATCCGGCCTTGCCGATGTTGATAGAAAAGGACGAAGTGATTTGCTGGAGATTCTCCCGGACAATGGCGGTATATTCTTTGGTCCGGCCCTCGGGCAGCAAGAGATCCAGTGTGTCGAGATAGGGGAGAACGAGTTTTCGCAGGTTGGCCTCCATCCTTTTTTCCAGCTCCGTTCTGGCGGCGCTGCTCTGCTCCAGCAGGACCTTGAGGGCGATGTTGACCTCTTCGAGTTCTCATATATTCTCTTTAATGGAATCGTCTTGGTTGCCGCCACCTTTGATCTTGGT
>CAZUZJ010000287.1:0-3007 GCA_964624225.1 uncultured Desulfobulbia bacterium
TTCCGCTATCTGTTCAATATCGCCAACCAGAATCTGGTGCGGAAGATCGAGCTCAGTGAACTGCGCAAGTCGGAACTCAATTACTTCAAGACGGCCTTTGCCGAGATGAAGATCAGCAAGCACCGGCTTTATGCCCATGTCGGCAGGGTCCGCACCCCGGACGTGCTGGTGATTATCGCTGATTTCTTCAAAAGAGTTCACGATGTTTCCTGGGTCTTTGTTTCCGGTATCCATGGCGAGAAGCTGGTGGTCATCTTCCGCTGTGACGGGTACAAAAAAAATGCCGGTACCCTGGCGGCGAAAACCTTCGGCCAGATCGGTTCTGCCGGCGGTCACCGCGAATCGGCCCGGGCCGAGGTGCCGCTAAAAAATCTGGCCAGGTCGGATCAGGAATTCACCACCAAGACTCTGCGCAAGCTGACCGGCAAGCATCTGTAGGCGGTCTGGCTGAAGCTGGTCTTCGGATGGTATTTGCGTGTTTGCCGCCAGGTAAACCAGCCAACCGATGACATTAACCGAACATACCCTATGAGACAGAAGACGAAAACTCTGGCCATGATTCTTGCCGGCGGGCGGGTCGACGAACTCAACGTACTCACCTTTTATCGGCCCAAGTCGGCCGTGCCCTTTGGCGGTTTTGCCCGCATCATCGATTTTTCCCTGAGTAATCTCATGCATGCCGGCCTGGAGCGGGTGGCGATCTTGAGCCAGTACCGCAGCTACTCGCTGATCAACCACATCGGCATCGGCGCGGCCTGGGACATGATCGGCAAGAATCGGGGTGTCTCCATTCTCCCGCCCTCCACCGGCTACGGCAACACCTCCTGGTACAGGGGCTCGGCTGACGCCGTCTTCCAGAACGCCGATTTTATCCAGTACCACGATCCGGAAGAGGTGCTGATTCTCTCCGGCGATCACGTCTATCACATGGATTATCAGGAGGTCGTCGACTATCATCGCCGCAAGGACGCGGATCTGACCATCGCCTGTTTGCAGGTGCCCCTGGACAAGGCGCACCGCTTCGGTCTGGCCGATATCGACAATGAGGATGGCGAGGTGGGCGGCCGGGTCCTCCAGTGCCGGGAGAAGCCCGATCGTCCGAAATTCAACTGGGCATCGCTTACCGTCTTCTGCTTCAAGCCAAAAGTGCTGCTCGATGTCCTGGCCCTTAACGCCCGGGAGGATGAGTCCTTTGAATTCGGCCGCGATATCATCCCCCGCATGATGTATGAGCAGCGGCGGGTTTACGGCTTCAAGTTCCGCGGGTACTGGGGGTATTCCCGCACCATTGAGGAGTACTGGCAGACCAACATGGACCTGCTGGGGCCGGAGCCGAAAATCGATCTGGAAAAATGGGGACTGCGCACCAACCTGGAGCACCGTGGTATCGGCGACTGTCAGCCCCTCAAGGTGGGAAGCAGCGCAATTATCCGCGACAGTCTGATTTACAACGGCTGCGTTATCGACGGCGAGGTGGAGCGTTCCATCCTTTTCCCCGGGGTGCATGTCAAAAAGGGAGCGGTGGTCCAGGATTCGGTCCTGTTTTTTGATAATGTCATCGGCCGGGACGCCCGGCTTGAGAAGGTTATCTGCGATGTCAACGTCACCATCGGCAACGAGGTGCGTATCGGCCAGGAAGGACCGGTAGCCGGCAAGGAGGTGACGGTGGTCGGCTGGAATAACGTCATTCCCGATAAGGCGGTGATCGGCGCGGATTGCACGCTGTATCCGGCCCTCAGCCCGGATAAGCTGTTTCGGGAAATCCGGTCAGGGGAGATTGTGCGATGAAAAAGGAAAATACCCTGGTGCTGATCCTGGCCGGCGGCGTGGGCAGCCGTCTCAATAATCTGGTGCAGAGCCGGGCCAAGCCGGCGGTGCCGTTTGGCGGCATTTACCGGATCATCGATTTTTCCTTGAGTAACGTCATGAATTCCGGGCTGACCCAGGTCGGGGTGCTGACCCAGTACAAACCGCTCTCGCTGATGAAACATCTCGGCACCGGTGAGGCCTGGGATTTCACCGGCCGCAGCCGCGGGGTGAAGATTCTGCCACCGCGGACCGGGGCCAAGGATTCCGACTGGTACAAGGGCACCGCTGATGCGGTGCGGCAGAACATCGATTTTATCATGGCGCATCCCTCCCGGGAGATCCTGCTGCTCTCCGGTGATCATATCTATCGTATGGATTTCGATGACATGATCGCCTTTCATCGCCGCAAGAATGCCGATGTCACCATCGGCATGATGGTGGTGCCGGAAAGCGAGATCCACCAGTTCGGGGCCGGCATTGCCGATGACGACGGCCGCATCGTCGATTGGGAGGAGAAGCCCAAGGTGGCGCGCACCAACCTGGCTTCCATGGGGATCTATGTCTTTGACACCGAATACCTGCTGCGCATGCTGCTGGAAAATCGCGACGAGGTTGATTTCGGCATGCACCTCATTCCCCGGGCCATTGATAAGGACAATGTCTTTGCCTACCCTTTTCACGGCTACTGGCGTGATGTCGGCACGGTGCAGGCCTACTGGCAGACCAATATGGACATTCTCCGGGAGGATTCCGGTATCTCGCCGGAAGACTGGGGGATCCGGCCCAATGTCGAGGCCGGCGTCTCCGGGGTTGCCGACCGGCCGCCGGCCCGTTTCGGCGCCGGTTCGGTCGTGAAGAACTCAATGATTGCCGCCGGTTGCGTCATCGACGGCGAGGTGGTTAACTCCGTGCTGAGTCCGGGGGTGCGGGTGGCGGCCGGGGCAACGGTGCGGGATTCCATCCTCTTCCACGACTGCCTGGTGGAGGAGGGGGCGGTGGTTGATCTGGCCGTTCTCGACAAGCGGGTCCATGTCGGGTGCAGGGCGGTGGTCGGCAGTGGCGCCGACAAAGGCACGCCGAACTTCACCTTCCCGAAGCATCTCTATACCGGCATCACCCTGATCGGCAAGGAGGCGGTGGTGCCGCCCGGCGCGGTGATCGGTCGCAACTGCATCGTTGACCCGCAGGTCAGCGGCGA
>CAZUZJ010000288.1:0-3001 GCA_964624225.1 uncultured Desulfobulbia bacterium
ACTCAGGCCATTCAGATCAAAGATCCAACAACTGGAGAGGTAGTCAAAGAAATTATCATCTTCTCGTCGCTGATCCGGGCAATGAGCACCACCGCCTTGTCGCAGACCCGCAGCATGGCCGGAAAACCGGGAGGCGGGTCGCCGAGGCTCTGCACCGGGCTCTGATCGCGGAGCAGGACGCCGAGAAAGGGCAGCAGCCAGCGCTGGCCGATGTATTCGGTCAGGGTAAAGGCGCGCAGGTTGCGGGCGGTTGTCAGGTAGTTGGCGAAATCTTTTCTGGCCTGCTCATCGCCCAGCCTGGCCAGGGCTGCCAGACAGGCCGGAACGGTGTCCGAGTCGATTCGGCCGGTGCAGAAGCCTTGCAAAATGGAGGTGTCTTTCCCACTGGCCAGCTGGCCGATGACCAGCACGAGCTGGCCCTGGGCCGCGGAGTTTTTCATCCGCCCCAAAAGCTCGATGAGCCGAGCCGCGCCGATGCGGCCGGCGTGGCGCTCCAGCTTGGCCACCGCGGTGCCCGCCACCATGCCATCCTCCTCCTCCTCCGCCGCCCCCATCAAGGCGATGATCGCCTCTGGATGGTCGATCTCGCCGAGGGCGATGACCGCCACCGTTCGCACCCCGTTTTCCTCGTGTTGCAGCAGTTGCACAAGTTCCGGGATTGCCGCGGCGCCCTGCTTTTTGGCCAGGGCGGCGGCGGTGAGATCCTGGGCCAGCACGGCCTCGCTGATCTGTGACATGGTTCGTTCCTCGCGCTGTTGCCCCGGTTCGGGTGTGTGCCCGGCCTGTTCAGCGGCAAAGCCGCAGGTGACGAGGCCGAGCAGCAGCAGTCCGCCCGCGAGGCAGGATTGACGATGGGTCGTTTTCATTTATGTAACTATCCCGCTCGGGGCGGGAAAAAAAAATGAATATCCTCATGGAGTTCGTGTGCCCGGCCACTAATAGAGATGTGCCGGACCCTGCAGGATATGGTTACGGGCGGTGGCACACTGGGCGTCCCGACCGGCGTCCGCGCCGGTGCGGACGTTTTTCAGCGGTATGAGCCCGGCGCGATACGGGTTGCCGGGCGAGTGCTTGCCGTAGCCAAAGTCGTTGAATGCCGGCCAGTCGGCGGGATTGCCCGGCGGGCCGGGGCGATTCGTGTAGTTGTAGTTGTGCATGAGAAAGCGCATGGACCAGGTTTCCCACCGCACCCAGGGGCCGGAGGCCGGGGTGCCGTCGGTGGGGTGCCAGAGGGTGAAGAAGTGGCCGAGTTCGTGGGCCAGATCGTTGGCCCACCAGTAAGTGTCGGCCAGGGCCCTGGCCACCGCGCCGGTCCGTTCGCCGGCAAAGACGCTTGGCTTGTTGATGCCGAAGCCGGCATGGGCTGATTTGCTAAAACCGTAGCCCAGGGCGTTGTCGATCTCGCGGACGATGTAGATATTGATGGCGTTGGCCTGCCACTCGGTCGCCAGCACGGTGTTGACGTCGGCAAAACGCATCCTGTTGGCATTGGGCAGATTGACCGACCAGCTCTTGGTCGGTTGCACCGCGAAATTGATGCCGCACGGCGCCCAGAGGGCGCGGAACTGGTCCATCACGCCGGAGAGGTTGATGGTGGGCGCCACCCCGCCGGTGCCGGTGCTGCCGTGGATGGTGACGAGATGCGGCTGCAGAAAGACGGGCAGGGGAGTGAAGACATAGGCGGTCAGCTCGTAAATGATCGGTCCGTCCGTGGCGCCGAAGCGCACCTCGATCCGGGCGCTTTGCGGCTTGGCCCCGGCAAAATCGCCGCCCTGCAGCTCCACCGTGGTCTCCTTGCCGCTGGCAATTTTTTTGCCGGCGGTCGGGGTGATGACGGTGATGGTGCTCGTGTCGGAGCTGGTGAGAAAGAGCGGCGCCGCCGGATCGATGTATTCACGGAGCAGCCGGAGTTTGATTTTCTGCCGCTTGCGCAGACCGACCACCGGACCGCGAATCTCGCTCGATTCGGCCAGGCCGTCGGTTGCCGGCACCTTGAAGTTGTGGGCCCGATCGTCGATGTCCGGAAAGGACTCCGCCGGGGCGCCGGTCTTCGCCCGGGCAAAGCGAACCGGCACCAGCCGGATGTTCTTGTAAACCTCAAGTGTGATCGCCACGGTTATTCTCCGAATACGTCCCTGATCTTGTTGCGGGTGGTGGCCTCCAGCAGCCGGCCGTCCGGGTCGAGGCCGTTGTCCGCCTGGAAGTCGAGGGCGGCCGCATCGGTGCGGGCCCCGTACTTGTCGTCCACCTTTGCCTCGTAATAGCCGAGCAGATTGAGGCGGCGCTGGCTGCCGAGCAGGGTGTCATGCGGCTCGATGCTGTGGAGAATCTCGATCTCGTAGGTCGTGCCCAGCGTTTCCAGGGTCGCTTCGGTCCCGCCGGGAATCAGGATTTCGACGCTGCCGTCCGCCGCCAGTCTGCCCCACTGGCTGGGGTTGCCGTCAATGCAGACCCGGTAATCGGGGGTGGCGGTGATCGCCCGCTCCGCATCAGTGCCGATGGTGCCGGGAAAACGCTGTCCGTAGACCTTGATCCGATGAAAGCGAAGGCGGTTCTTGTTGTCGCGACCGCTGCACGCCCTGCTCACCAGTGCCATCCCACTCTCCTAAAAGCCATAGACTTCCTTGATCTTGTTTTTGGTGGCGTCGTCGATGGTATCGTTGTCGGCCAGGCCGTTTCTTTTTTTGAAGGCGCGGACCGCCGCCTTGGTTTTCGGGCCGACGATGCCGTCCGCCTTGCCGCAGGTGAAGCCGAGGTTGTTCAACCGGGCCTGGATGCCGCGGGTCTCGCTATGGGGTTCGAGGGCGCCGATCTCCAGAGGCCAGACCAGCGATGAGGTCTTGGCGTCGTCGAGCCAGACCGTGAGCCGGCCCCTGGTTTCCGCCGCTGCGACGAGGTGCTCGACCAGGCCGTCACCACCGGTGGTGCCGGTGAATTCCTCCCGGCCCACCTCCAGGGTGTAGGGTCGGCCGGCCAAAGCGGTGCCGGCAACGTCTTCCAC
>CAZUZJ010000289.1:0-2976 GCA_964624225.1 uncultured Desulfobulbia bacterium
ATTTCGAACTGGCAAAAAAACGGCAGGCCTATGTCCTCAACCGGATGGCGGAGGAAGGCTACATCACCGCCTCCATGGCCCGCGCCGCCTATGCCCAGCCCCTGCTCTGGGGAGCGCCGGTGGAAAGGGATGATGAGAGCAGATACTTTGTCCAGCATGTGAAAAATGATATCCAGAACCGATACGGCGCCAGACTGCTGACCGAAGGGGGGCTGACGGTGGAGACCACCCTTGACCCGCTGCTGCAGCAACACGCCACCGCCGCCGTCAACCGGGGGGTGGCGAAATGGGCGTTGCGCCAGACAGGCAAATCCACAAAGCTGCCCCAGGCCGCCCTGCTTGCCCTGGAAAACAGCACCGGTCAGGTGCGGGCCGTGGTCGGCGGCACCAATTTCGACAAAAGCCAGTTTAACCGGGCGACCCAGGCAAAACGGCAGCCCGGCTCGGCCTTCAAACCCATTGTCTATGCCGCGGCCCTGCAATCCTCCTTTACTCCGGCCTCCATCGTCATCGACGAACCACTCTCCCTGCCCGGCGCTGATGGGGCGGGAAGCTGGCAGCCACAGAACTTCACCGAAGAATTTTACGGGCCGACCACCATCAGCACGGCGCTCATCCATTCCCGCAATATCGTCACCATCAAGCTTCTCCAGCAGCTGGGCACCGATCCTGTCCGACGCCTGGCCCGCGCCATGGGCATCCTGTCGCCGATGACGAAGAATCTCTCGCTTGCCCTCGGCGCCTCCGAGGTGACCCTGCTTGAACTGACCGGGGCTTACACCACCTTTGCCAACGAAGGGAAACGGGTTCTGCCGGTTTTTATCACCAGAATTATTGACAAAAACGGCCGAATTCTGGAGCAGTGGCAGCCACAGAGCGATCAGGCGCTGGACCGGGAGACCGCCTTTCAGATCACCCATATCCTGAAAAGCGCCATTGAGGAAGGTACCGGCAAGCATGCCCGTGGGCTGGCCGTCGAGGCAGCGGGCAAGACCGGAACCACCGACAGGTATTACGATGCCTGGTTCATCGGCTACACGCCGGAGATGGCCTGCGGGGTCTGGCTCGGTTATGACCAGCGGACATCCCTGGGACGCGACGAAACCGGTGGCAAGGCATGCGCCCCGATCTGGCGCGACTTCATGGAGCGCGTCCCCTTTACCCAAAAAAGTTTTCCCGTGCCGGACACCATTGTCTTCCTGCCGATCGACAAACAGACAGGAGCCTTCAACCCGGGTAACTACGACAGAAAAAGCTGGATGCCCTTCAAGCCGCACATGCTGCCCTGGCCCCAGCCGCAACAGCCGGTTGAACAGTCAGGCGATGAAATCGGGACCGGACCGGCGGAGGGGTGGCCGCCGGCCAAAGAAGAGCTCATCGCGCCGCAATAAAAAAACCCGGATCACAATGGGGCGACCCGGGTTAGCGAATATATGAAGGGATGACGGGCTATTTCCGCCGTTTCGGCAGATCCTTCAATTCGTCACGTCCCTGAAAGACCACGGTGAAATTCTGGGAAAGCAGGTCGGAGAGCTTTTCCGCCTCCTCCGGACTTGTTGTCACAACCCGGATCGCCACCCGCTTCTTCCCTTCCGGCGCATCCTCGAAGGAGGTCAGCACGCTGACAACCCGGGCGTTATGCTCACGCAGGATCTTCACTACCTGGGTGACCGATCCCGGCTCATCGACCAGGTCAAAGACATACTGCATGGCGCCGTCCTTGATGCCGGTGCTGTGGATGAAGCCGCGCAGAACATCGGTTTCACTGAGCAGCCCGATAAGGTACCCGGACTCATCGATGACAGGCACGCCGGAGATCTTGCACTCCAGCATGATGACCGCCGCCTTCTCCAACGATTCGTGACCGCCGATGACAATGGGATTGGGGGTCATGAGATCCTTGACCTTCATCTCGGAGAGCAGATAATAGAGTTCGTGGACGTCGAGGGAGGTGGTCTTGGAGGGCGAGGCGTCCTTCACGTCGCGATCGGTGATGATGCCGACCAGTTTGCCATGGGAAACAACGGGCAGACGACGAATCGAATTTTCCTTCATGATGCGGGTGGCCCGCATCAGCGACGTGTTTTCATCCACAGTCAGAACATTTTTCGCCATCCAGTCACGAATCAGCATATCTCTCTTCCTCCCTGATCACTGTTGAACATCCGCTTTTTGTCAACGCGGCCGGGCCGCAGTTCTTTAACCGGACCGCCCCGTTTCTCAAACATTCCTCCGGGCAAGGTCCAAGGCAAAACGCCGGCATCCCCTGCCGATGCGCGAATCATCTCGGTTTCTTGCAGCCGGACCGGTCCGGCCGCGCTCGTTACTTATAAAATATTCCCCTGCAGATGGCAAGGGTTTCGGGAGAAAGCTGACCGTTTCGTCAGGACAATGAAGAGCGACGGAAACGCTTACGCCAGGCCATCCCGCCAGAGATTGGCCTCGGCCTGGCGCCGCTTGCGCAGGCCGGAACCAAGGGGCCAGAGACGCTGCATGGCAACGAGCTGTTCCTCAACCTCGGCCAGCACCGTCAGGCGCGCCGGGGGCGCCAGGGCGGGATCATCGGCCCGGACGAGGATATCGCGGATCAGCCGCATCTCCAAACGACTGGGACCGCGCAGGCTGCTGCCGCGGTTATAGACAAGACTGACCAGCACGGCCCGACAGAGGGCAGGCAGGCGGGCCAGCGAGGGATAAATGGCGGCCGTTTCCTCGTAAAAACGGGGCAGGGTGCGCTCGACAAAGACCTGCCAGGCGGCAACAAAGGGAATCTCGATGCCCAGCCGTTTCAACTCAGACGCCCTGGACCTGTTGCCCGCCTTGCCGATGTCACGGACCAGTTCCCGGAGAACAGAGGCGGCGAGATGAGCTCCCCACGCTGCCCGCAGATCATCCTCGCTGTTGAAACGCAGGTCATAGCCGATGCCGATGGTGATGCCGCTGGCCGAGCCGGGATAATGGGGCCAACGGGTGACA
>CAZUZJ010000290.1:0-2969 GCA_964624225.1 uncultured Desulfobulbia bacterium
CGTAACCCACAGTAATGGCTGAGAAATTCAGTGAGAAAGAAATCAGGCAGGCCGGCCTCGATCATGTTCGCCATGAAACGGCCGAGATCCTTGCGCGCCAAGCGCGGGAAAGAGGAGTGGATGTGGCCGGCGCCATCGAGATCGATCAGCCATAATTCACCGCTGCTGGGGTCAACCAGGATGTTTGCCCATTTCGTGTCGCCATGACAGAGCCGGTGGTTGTGGAGGGTGGCAAGCAGGCGGGCGATGCGGCTGACAATCTGTTTTTCCGCCAGCCACGCCGGAAAACGATCGTCCATGTCCCGCCTGATGAGGCCGAGGTTCGGGGCATGGCCAAGATTACGGCTGTAAAAATAGCTGACTGGGCGCCACCTCCCCCTTTTTGCCAGCGCATAGCCGAACGGGGTGGCCACCGGTACGGCGAGGGCCTGAAAGCGGTGGCTCATTTCCCAGAGGTGCAGAACCCGATCCCTGGTAAACAGGCTCTGGAGAAAGGCGGGGAGCGTGTTGGCGGTAAACCGTTTGGCAATGACATCCTCCCCCGCGCCGGGCAGCAGTCTGACGGTGATGCGACCGTCCTCTTTCAGGGTGGTTTTGGCCTGATCGAACCAGCGGGCCGGATCAAGGCCCTGAGCGAGCACGCCCTCCACCACGCTGCCGGCCAGGTAGTGACCGTGGCTGGTCCCCATGGTGAAGGCGCGGCAGGTGCGCATCTCCCATTTCATCCTGCTGTCAAGGGTGCGCAGCCTGCTGCGCAGGGAGACCGTTTTCAGCAGACGGCGGCGGTTGTTGCCGGCAAAGCGGGGAAAGACGGTGGCATAGGCATGAAAGAGGCGGAGGAGATCGGTGCGGGTCAGGGCCGCGCCGGCGACAATGGCAAATTGCACCAGGTTTTTGATGATCTGGCTGCGCGGGACAAGGGGCCATTTGCGGTTGCTTTCGTTGTCGATGAGACTGAAACAAAAATCGTTTCCGACTTTTTGCACCAGCAGGTTGTTCTGGCGCAGGTCGCCATGGACGATGCCCGCCCGGTGCAGCCGGCCGATCAGTTCGCCGGCCCGGGCGAGCAGCAGCCGTTTTTGCCGGATCCGCTCCCGGTCCAGGGGTGGGGGGAAATGCGTGCTGACATAGTGAAAAAAACCAAGCCCGGCAAACCCCTCGGAGAGGAGAAAGCTGTTGGAACGGCCCGCGCCCCAGCAGAGAATCGCCGGGGTCGGCAGCTCCGCCGAACGGAGGATATCGGCCTGGCGACGGGCCCGGCGGCAGCGGCTGCCGCGCAGCAGGGACTTGATGGTTTCAAAACGGTCCCGCGGGAGAAACTCCTTGTAGTAAACCGCTGGTCCGCTCGTGCAGACCGCCACCGCCGTGTCCCGGGACGAGGACAGCCACTGCCAGCCCTCCGGGGTTTTGCCGGCCATGAGGAGGCGAACCGCCTCTTGGTAACGTTCCGCCTGCGGGCCATGAATGGTCCGGAGCTGGTCGGTTTTTTTTTCTGCGATGCCCATGGGTGGGAATCTACTCCGTCATTTTCGGCGCCAGTCCCCGTTTTCTGCTGTGGCGGCCAATCTGTGCGGTTTTCCGCCGGATCAGCCAAAGCTGGCAGCGGTCGAGGGGAGAGAGGGTTTCTTTGCCCGTGTAAGCCCGAAAAAGAAGCAACCGCTCGCTGGCGCTGAAAATGGAGGTGGGCAGGGTATAGTTCAGTTCCGCCAGGGCCTTAAGCGGCCAGCGCCAGAAGTTCAGGCGGTTGCGGTCCACCCGCTGCAGGTCGAAGAGGGCGATGAGCGGTCGATCGCTCTCCGGATTGTCGAGCAGGAGGTGGGTGGCGTTGAAGTCTTTCTGATTCATGCCGCTGTCGTGCATGCGCCGGGCATAGCGACCGATCGTCACCAGCAGGGTCTTCCGTTTGCCGGCGTTTTCCTCACCCTGCAGCCGTTCCGGTTGCCGGAGAATGATCTCCTCCAGGGCGACGAGGGGGGAAAAATCGCGGGTGAGGAGAAAAGAGTCGAGGCGGCCCGCCGAGACGACCCGGCTGCCTGCCGCCACCGGTTCGGCGCTGGCGAGTCCGGCCTGCCGGAAGCGGCAGTAATGGAAAAACTCGGTCGGGCCCTCACCGCTGGGATCACCTTGGCGCAGCCGGCGTTGCAGCATCCTGATCGGGTTCAGTTGCTGCTGATGTTTTTTGAGGTAGAGGACGATGGTGTCTGTGCCGCCGGTTCCCTCCGGGACCTCGATGCGGAGGACACTTCGTTCCCCTTTTTTTTTGACGAGGTCGCCGGGCGCGGACCACAGGGCGTTAAAATCGAGCAGTCCGGCGCCTGAGAGGAGGTGGCGGTAGGCATCGTTGATCAGCAGCGTTTCCGTTGCCGGCCCTTGGTGACGGTGAAAACGGATCGGGCCGCTATGGTCGGGGACAAGGGTCATGGGCCGCGTCGCTCCCTTTTTTTGCGGGCGCAGGCCTCGATGATGTCGGCAATGACCGGAAAACGATGGTAGAGATCGGTGCGATCGGCGTAGGCAAGGGCCTGTCGTCGCCACTGGTCGCGGTCGGCGGCGCAAAGCAGCTCGCCCAGCATCCGGTTCATGGTGTCCTGATTGAAAGGGGAGCTGGGGATAATGCGGCCGGCCCCGGAACGTTCAACATGAACGGCATAGCCACAGGTGGCGGTGGCCATCACCGGCACTCCCGCCACCAGGGCCTCGACAATGGCGTTGCCGGTGTTTTCCGTGCGCGAGGGCTGGAGAAGGAGATCGGCGGCGGCGAGAAAGTCGGCAATGTCCTGGCGGACGCCGAGGAAATGCACCTGGCTGCTGATCCCGCTTTTGGCGGCCAGGCGGCGGCACGATCGCTCCTCGCCCTTGCCGATGACACAGAGATGGCTCGTGCGCCGCCGTTCCGGCGGCAGGGCGGCCAGGGCGCGGATGGCGCGATCGACCCCCTTGGTGTGGAAATGAGAGCCGATCATAAGCAA
>CAZUZJ010000291.1:0-2957 GCA_964624225.1 uncultured Desulfobulbia bacterium
CGGATTTCAGGCTGGAGAGGTTTTTGCGTCTCTGTCGGATCCGGGCCGGATCATCCTCGCCCCACAGGGCGAGAATCAATTCCTCCGGGGCAATGGCCTGCGGTTGCTGCAGGGACTCTTCAGAGGGAAAAGCGGCGCGGATCAAGGCAATGAGCCGGCCTTTCAGGGTACCCGGGCTGGCGTTGAGGTGGGAAATGGCTTCGTCGATGCCGGGCAGAGTGATCAGGGCCATGGGGTGCGAAGGGGTCCGGATTTGAAATGGAGGATATCAAAGGGCTCTCCCTCAAGCATACCGAAGCGGGGCGGAAAAATCTATATTTTGCTTTTTTGTATTGAGATCGATAGAATGGATTGCGAACTCGATCATTATTCCTTTATTGAACAGGAGCCTCGCTCATGGCAACTCTGGTGATCGTTGAATCCGAGGCAAAGGCAAAGGTCCTGCGGGAACAGACCAACGGCGGCTGTGAACCGTTGCTGGTGCGTTCCACGCCGATGACGGTGATTCATAATCCGGCGGCGTCGAAGCTGTGGACCGGGGAAACCGGTTTCCAGTTTGTGCCGGCAGAAGGGGGGAGGCAGGTTGCCGGGGCGCTGCTCGCCAGTCTCGACAAAGACATTTACCTGGGTTTTGACAGCGATCAGCGGGGCGAGCTGTGGAGCTGGATGCTCAACGGCTTTCTCTTTGCCGCCACCCGGGGGCAGAAAAGCGCCCGCCGGATTCACGTCACGGGCCTCACCGCCGACGAGCTGGCCGCCTCCTTTCACCTGGTGGAGCCGGTCAATGCGGTCAGGGCCGCCGCTCTTTATATCCGTTCTCTGTTTAACAACTGCCTTATTGGACATATCAACCGACTGATCGGTACCGGCGCGGGGCCCGGCGGTCTGCCCCTTACCTTTTCTTCCCTGACCATCCTCTTTCTCCTTGACGAACGGGAGCGGGAGTGTGCCGAGCCCCACATGACAACGCACTGGGGAATCAAAGTTCGTCTGGCCGGTCCCGGGGGCGTTTTCGCCGCCAGGCTGGACGAGGTCTTCGGTATCTCCGACGATGGGCTGCTGAAGGATGCGACGGAGGCGAAAAGAACAGTTGCTCTTTTCGAGGGACAGCCTTGCGTGGTGGAAGAGGTCGGCTCCGAATCGTTTCAGGTCGAGCCGCCCACTCCCTACCGACTGGCCGACTTGTTGGAGGATGGGCATGTTTTGGGCGGCATGGGGCCGGTCGAGGTGGCGCGGGCCCTGTGGAAATTTTACCATGGCATCGAGATCAACGGCCGCTGGACTGGGCTGGTCAGTAATCCGCTTGCTGGGTCCGATCGCCAGACCAGCGGCGTTATGGCGCGGATCCGGGTTGAAGTGGAAAAACAGTTCGGCCGCGAGTCTCTCGTTGCCAGGCAAGTGGCCGACCAGGGCATTCTTCCCCTGCTGCCGGAGTTGACCGGCGAGGCGTTGCCGGAATCCGTGTCTCCCGCCGAGCGGCGGCTCTATGAACTTATCCGCAGCCGGGCTCTGGCCAGCCAGATGCTTGCCGTTGCGGGAAAAACCATGTCAATGACCTGCGCCGGCGGCGGTGGGTGTCGCTTTGTCGGCAGCGCGCCGCTGGTTGAGGAGCAGGGTTTTCTCCGCTGTTTTCCTGAAGGCGCTTCCGCCTTTCTGCTGGAGCCCTGCCCGCTGGTCGGATTGGTGGCCGGCCTGAGCATCCGGGTGGAGCAGATCATCCCGGAACAGAGTGCGGCAGGCAAGCCGATCACCTCTCCCTTTGCCGCGCTTTTTGATGATCTCGCCGATTTCTCCATGCCTGCTGATCCCTCTCTGATGCTGCTGTTGCAGCAGATGATCGACAGGGATTATCTTGGCATCGACGCGGCCGGCGCTTTTTATCTGAAAGACAACGCCAGCAAGGTGCTTGCCACCCTGAACCGCGCCTTTCCCGCCATGAAAGGGATCAATCTCTCCGCCTATTTCGAGCAGACGGTCAATGAGGTGATCAGTGGCCGAAAAAAACTCGATTTTGCCCTGAAGCAGTTTGATCAGAATTTCGTCATGCATGGCGTGCCCCAGGTCAGGGTCCGGATTCCGACCAGTGTGCCCCTGCCGCAGAAACGTTCAAAAAATGTTATCAAGAGTCCCGGTCAGGACGCCAAGGATGAGACAACCGCCGGGATTCTGAGCCCGCTCGGCGTCGAGGAGGTCGAGCCGCCCATTCCGGCGATCGGAGACGGGAATGAAACGGTGACTGCCGAACAGGGGCCGGCTGCTGACGGGGAAGTCGTGGGCGGAGTGGAGTCGATTGGCGCCGACGAAACAATGAGTGACGATACGGTTCTGGAACCGGAAACGGCCGAACTGGGCGAATCGCCGTCTTCTCCAAGCGAGCTGATGGCCGGGGCGGTGTCGGTGGAGCCGGCAGAGCAGCTGACAAACGACACGGCCGGCGGCGCTGATGCGCTGATGGATGTTGCCGGCCATGAGCGCGGCGAGGAAGAGGCGGAACTGCCGCCAGTGGCGACCGCCGCGGAGAGCGCTGCCATTGTTGTGCAGATACCGGCTGATCAGGCAGAACCGATGGCAGCACCGGAGCAACCGGTGGTCGAAAGGGAAGGGCCAGCTGGAAGATGCCCGGTCTGCGGGCGGGAGATGGTCACCCAGCGGGATGCATTCGGCCCGTACCTTGTCTGTTCCGGTGCGCCGGCCTGTCGCCACTCCGAACCCCTGCCGAGTCGGACCGATGCGGAGGAGATGATCTGCCCGCTGTGCCGGGCAGCGCCGCTGGTGGTCAAACCGACCGCCACCGGAAAACAGCTTCATGTCTGCACCGGTCAGGGCTGCGAGTTCATGGCCTGGTCCCGGCCCCATGCCGTCGGCTGCCCGGAGTGCGGCTCTCCCTTTCTGGTCGAGAAGAGGGAGGCGGATGGGCGGGTCGTGCTCCGTTGTCCCCGCGCCGGCTGCCGTTATGT
>CAZUZJ010000292.1:0-1568 GCA_964624225.1 uncultured Desulfobulbia bacterium
CGCGCAGCTTCTATTCGGTCGGTTTCGATGCTGGCTGGGAGATCGATATCTTTGGTGGCGCCCGGCGCGAGGTGGAGGCGGCTGTGGCGGATATTGCCGCGAGCGCTGAGGACCTGCGGGATGTCCAGGTGACGCTGGCCGCCGAGGTGGGCCGCAATTACCTCGACGCCCGCATTGCCCAGTCCCGGCTGGCAGTGGCGGAAAGAAATCTCGTTATCCGGCAGCAGACCTTTGATCTTGTCAAGGCGCGGCAACTGGCGGGTATCGACGATGAGCTGGCCCTGCAGCAGGCTCGCTACAATCTCGAAAGCGTCGAATCGCAGTTGCCCGTTTTCCGCATGGCGCTGGAGGCGGCGAAAAACCGGCTGGCGGTCCTGATCGGTCTGGCCCCTGGCGGGCTGCATGAGCTGCTGGCCGAGGTCCGGCCCGTCCCGGTCGTTCCGGCCAGAGTGGCGGTGGGGGTGCCGGCCGAGACCCTGCGCCAGCGACCGGATATCCGCCGGGCGGAGCGGACCCTCGCGGCTCAGACCGCCCGGGTCGGGGCGGCAACGGTCGAGCTTTATCCGCAGTTGCGGCTGGCCGGCTTTATCGGGCTGGAATCCCTTTCCACGACCGATCTGTTCGCCGCGGCAAGCAGGGCCTGGAACATCGGACCAGCACTCTCCTGGAACATTTTCGACGCCGGCGTTATCCGCCGTAATATCGAGGTGGCGAATGCCCGCCAGGAACAGGCGCTGCTCGCCTATGAGGCGGCGGTGCTGGGCGCTTTGGAGGAGGTGGAAAATGCCCTTACCACCTTTGCCGAAGAGCAACTCCGGCGCGAGCGGCTCGCTGCCGCGGTCGAGGCCGCCCGTCAGGCTGAAAGTCTGGCCACTCTTCAGTATGAAGCCGGGCGGACCGATTTTAGCTCGGTGCTGGAGGCACAGCGCGCCTTGCGCGGCTTTGAGGATCAGCTGGCGGAAAGCAACGGCGCCGTCAGCGCCGGACTGATTCGTCTTTACAAGGCCATGGGCGGGGGCTGGTCGGCGACCGCGGGTGGTTCGGAACAGGAGTCATGAACTGGTGAAAGGATGACAACGCGATGAAAACCATGGAGTCGAACGACACGGCGGATCGGAAAAAAATGGTGCTCCCTCGCCATCCTCCCGGATCGGGCAACAAATGGCGGCGCCGTTTGCTCTGGACCGTCATCGTGTTGTGTGCGGTCGCGCTTGTCGCCCGGTTCGGCCTGGGCCGGGACCGGGCGACAGTTGAGTATACGACCAGCGAGGCCCGGCGCGGGGACCTCACCGTCATCGTCACCGCCACCGGCAGGCTGCAGCCGACCAACCAGGTCGATGTCGGCTCCGAGGTCTCCGGTACCATCGCCACCGTGCCGGTGGATTACAACGATGTTGTCACCGCCGGCCAGATGCTGGCCCGACTTGATACCTCCAGGCTGGAGGCCCAGGTCAGCCAGGCCCGGGCGGCCCTGGAATCGGCCCGGGCCAACCTGCGGCAGGTAGAGGCCACGGTGGTGGAGGTCGGGCTGGAAATGGACCGGCTGCTGCGGCTCCGACAACTCAGCG
>CAZUZJ010000292.1:1626-2946 GCA_964624225.1 uncultured Desulfobulbia bacterium
CATGCGCCGCGAAGTGGTCCTGCGGCTCGGCTCTGGCCAGGAGCTCGATGCGGCAGAGGCGGCGTTGAGGCGGGCCCGGGCCAGCGAGGCGGTGGCCCGGGCCACCATCGCCGAGGCGGAGGCCCGTCTTCATCTCAATCAGACCGACCTGGAAAAGGCCACCATTAATTCCCCGGTAAACGGTGTGGTTCTTGTCCGCAGCGCCGAACCGGGCCAGACCGTGGCCGCTTCCCTGCAGGCGCCGGTCCTTTTCACCCTGGCCGAGGATCTGACCCGCATGGAACTGCATGTGGATGTGGACGAGGCGGATGTCGGCCAGGTTCACGAAGGGCAGCAGGCCACCTTTACCGTCGATGCCTACCCGGACCGGACCTTCCCCGCCCATATCACCCAGGTGCGCTATGGCGCCCAGAGTAGCGAGGGGGTGGTAACCTATCTGACCGTGCTCAACGTCGATAATTCCGATCTCTCCCTGCGTCCGGGCATGACCGCCACCGCGGATATCGTAGTCAAGGAGGTACGTGATGCCCTGCTGGTGTCCAATGCCGCTCTGCGCTATGCCCCGCCACGTCAGGAAAAGGGCAATGCAACACGATCCGGGGGCAGTCTGCTGTTCAGGCTGTTTCCCCGTCCCGGCGTGAGCGGCGGCAAGAAAAGCGATGAGGCCGGCGGCCGGCAACAACAGCGGGTCTGGACCCTGCGCAACGGGGAACCGATTGCGGTTCCCGTCACCACCGGCGCCACCAGCGGCATTATGACCGAGATCATCGGCGGCGAGGTGACGGCCGGCATGCCGCTCATCGTCGAAGCGGTCAGCAGAGGGAAATAACGATGCCGACTCGACCGACAACAGCCGAGCCCCTGGTCGAACTGCGCGGGGTCACCAAGGTGTACGGCAGCGGTACTGCCTCCATGCAGGCCCTGCGCGGAGTTGATCTGCGCATCGGCGAGGGGGAATTTGTCGCGGTCATGGGGCCGAGCGGTTCCGGCAAATCCACCTGTATGAATATTCTCGGCTGCCTCGATACCCCATCCGCTGGCAGCTACCTGTTCAAAGGGGTGGAGGTCGGTTCCCTGAGCAGGGACGAACGGGCCCTGCTGCGGCGGCATTATCTCGGTTTTGTTTTCCAGGGGTTCAATCTGCTCAATCGCACCTCGGCCCTGGAAAATGTCGAGCTGCCCCTGATTTATCGGGGCATCCGGGCCGAGGAACGCCATACCCGGGCCGCCGGCGCCCTGGCGGCGGTGGGGCTGACGGGCTGGGAGCATCATACCCCGGGCGAGCTGTCCGGCGGCCAGCAGCAGCGGGTGGCCATCGCC
>CAZUZJ010000293.1:0-2933 GCA_964624225.1 uncultured Desulfobulbia bacterium
TCGACTCCGCCTCTCTAAATCGCCACGTATTGGCTCGATCCAGATAATAACGCCTCAAAACCTCACCCAGGAGAGCGCCGTCTTCCGTGTCGGAGACCAGCAGGACCAATCTGGTACGGTCGGCAAGATAGCCCTTTTGCAGGATGCTGGTTATCGAGTTGACTTCAGCGCCGCAAAGCCGGCTAGTCGGATCAAGTCCAGACAAGGTTGTGACCAGTTTACCCGGGTCTTTCCCTGTGATTTCGGCATGATGTCCCAGTAAACTGGTCCCCACGGTGCAGATGAGAATATCTCTTGTCATTATGTCACCTTTTTGGATCTATTAAAAATAGAGACAAGCCTCTCATGTCGTAAGGTGTACTCCTCTGCCCAAATTTTCCAGCCCGGCCAGGGCGATTTTCATTACGGTAGCATCCGCCATATTTCCTCCATGTTCAGCATTCTGCTTCTTTTTATTCCAACTGACATCGGGCAGTCGATTCGACAACGCACGCCGGCACCGCCACTCCCATCATGCCCGACAAACCAACCCTGCCGCAACCTCTGCAACATTGCAATTCCGCATTTTGCTCTCCAGGAAAAACGAGTTACAAAACACGGCCCGTCGGAATCGTGGTATTTACGATTCCGACAAAAAATCGAAAGCCTTTGACCAGGAGCGTGTCAAATGGTACCCTGAAAGGGTCAAAATGACCATTATGACTCTTTCCCAGGGGTAAGACCAATGTCAACAATTTCCGTTGCCGAGGCCAAAAGCCATCTTTCCGAACTCATTGCCAGAAGCGCCCACGGGCAAGAGCGGTTCATCATCACCCGGCGCAACCGTCCGGTGGCGGCCCTGGTCAGCATCGAGGATCTGAAGATCATCGAACAGCACCAGGAGCGACGGGGGCTTGCCGCGGTGGCCGCAAGCTGGCCTGATTTCACCGAAGTTGCCGAGGCCATTGGCGATATCGCCGAACTCCGCCGACAGGGGGGAGGTGGGCGTGATGTATCTCTTTGATACCGATATCATCACCAACATCTTCAAAAAAATTCCTTCGCCAGGGCTGCTGGATCGCCTGAACGGCACCCCGAAAAGCGCCCAGCATATCTCTGCCATCACCATCAGCGAAATCGTTTACGGTGCCTGGAAAAGCAGCAAACCGCAGTATCATCTGCGGAACCTTGAAGAGATACTGTTGCCGGCGGTCAATATTGTCGGCTTCGACGCCAAGGCCGCTTATGTCTGCGGCAGTTTGCGCGCCCGTCTGGAACGCGAAGGTGCGCCGCTTGCCCTTGCCGACCTGGAAATAGCCGCCATTGCCATCGCCAATGGTTTTACCCTGGTCAGCGGCAATCTCCGTCATTTCGCGCGCATTACCGAACTGAAAACGGAAAACTGGCTCACCTGAATAGCTCATTGGGTGAAACTCTCGACCAGCTGCACCGCCAGCAGTGACCACTTCTCGAACCGCTCGCGCTGTGCCGCTATCTCCTCCGCGCTCCACCAGCCACGGGCGTGCAGGTCTTCGCCATGTTCACGAATGGATACCGCTGCGCCGTCAACCACCTCGCACAGATGCACCGCGCCGAGATGCACCTGCCCCACCGGGTCGGAATCGTCATTGATCCAGCCGATGAAGCGGGCGGAGGCATCGTTCACGCCGGAGAGCTCTTCCTGCCGTTCCCGCAGCAGGGCGGCATGGTAAGCATTTGCCGTCAGAACGCCATCCCGGGTATCACCGCTATTGATGTGGCCGCCGATGCCCAGGGAGAATCTGCCGGCAAGCCGCCCCTCCCCCACTCCGCCGCCGCGCTGGTAAACAAAGAAGCGATTCGTCCAGCAAAAAAGCTGATAGGGGATGAGCTGTTTGAAGGCCGGATCGTGTTCGGCCACGGCGCGGGGCAAAAAATGCTGGGCCAGTGCGAGAAGCGACTCCGGCGCCGGTCCCGCAAAAGCGCCCTGGGGCAACTCCGCGCCAAAGAGAGGAGAGAGATCGCCGCGCAGCAGGCAGAAAACCTGTTCATCTCTGGCCATCAATCTTCCCTTGGAAAAAAGTCATCGAGCAGAAGGGCAAAGACCGCATCGTCAATCTCTTTCAGCAGCCTGTCCTTTTCGTTTTTCGGCAGGAAGGCGGCCTTGAAGGAATTTTTCGCCAGCCGCAGGATTTCCCAGCGGGAAAGACCGCCCTCGGTGAGGCGGGCGGCAGGAGATATTCATCAGTCAAGGTGGTGCGGGAGATGCCCCGGTTGTCGGTGTTGATCGTCACCGCCAGCCCTTTATCGAAATAGGCCTTCAACGGGTAGACATCACCCGTTTCACCGCGTCCATCGAAAGAGCGGAATTGGTTGGTCTGCACGTTGGAGGACGGGCACATCTCGATGGCGATGCCGTAATCCCGCACGTAACCCATCATCTTTTCGTTGTTGATCAGCTTCAGACCGTGGCCGATGCGCTTGGCGTGGAGCAGGTAGAGGGCCTGCCAGATCCTGTCATCCTCCTCCATCTCCCCGGCATGGATGGTAATATTGATGAAATGACGGTGCAGCGGCATGAAACTCTCCTGAAACAACATGGGATCATTGTCCTTTTCCTGACCGGCCAGATCAAAACCGGTAATGCGGGGGGCGCCGGTTGCTCCGTCCGGTCTGCCAAAGATGACCGCCGCCGCAACGTGAGCGTCCATGGCCGCCTTTTCCTTGTGGCGGGTGGCCATGATCAGAAAGTTGACCTGAAAGCCCGCATGCGCCGCCATGAAAGAGCGCGCCTCATCAAGCAGGGTTTCGATGACGCCGAGGACGGTGAGCCCTGCCCTGGTGTAGTTGTCCGGCGAAAAACGCACCTCCAGCAAGCGGACGTTTTCCCGCCGGGATTCTTCCATCAGCCAGCGCAGGGCCAGCCGGAGAGTCCCCTCGGTTTGCAGCAGATTTGAACCGCCGAGATCACCGCA
>CAZUZJ010000294.1:0-2933 GCA_964624225.1 uncultured Desulfobulbia bacterium
CGGCCGCAGCCGCAGCCCGGACCAGGGGGGCGATGAACTGACGCTGGCCGCCCGAGCTGCCGCCGGCACCGCCGTGCAGCTGGACACTGTGAGTGGCATCGTAAATCACCGGGCAGCCGAGACCACGCATGATCGGAAAGGCGCGCATATCCACCACCAGGTTGTTGTAGCCATGGGTCACCCCCCGCTCGGTAAGCAGAATTTTTGCGCAGCCGCTCGTCCGCAGTTTGCCCACCGCATGCTCCATGTCCCACGGGGCGAGAAACTGCCCCTTCTTGACATTGACCACCCGCCCGCTGCCGGCCGCAGCGACGAGCAGATCGGTCTGCCGGCAGAGAAAGGCGGGAATCTGGATGATATCGAGCGCCGCGGCGGCCGCTTCCACCTGACCAACCTCATGAATATCGGAGAGAACCGGCACCCCGAATTCCGAGCGGATGCGGGAGAGGATCGCCAGTCCCTCGACGATCCCCGGGCCACGGTAGGAAGAAAGCGAGGTGCGGTTGGCCTTGTCAAAGGAGGCCTTGAAGACAAAGGAGATGCCGAGCCGCCCGGTGATCTCCCGCAGTCGGCCGGCGATCAACCGGGCCGTCTCCTCGGTCTCAAGGACGCAAGGGCCGGCGATCAGCAGCAGAGGCCGGCCCGGGCCGACCTCGAAAAAACCGGGGATAGCGACCGGCTCCACTATTTCTTCTCCATCCGGCAGCGGAACGCCTCCGGCTCCCTGGAAAAAGAGGCGGCCTCCTGCCAGCCGACCATCTTCTGGACACAACGGTCACGCAGGGCATCATCGAAATGGACCATGCCGTGCGGTCGGCCCTTGCGGATCTCGTCGTTGATCTGGCTCTCCTTGTTCTGGCGGATCAGGCTTGCCACCGTATGAGTATTGACGAGGATCTCCATCACCGAGGTCATATTGTCCCCGGCCCGGGTCGGCACGAGAATCTGATTGATGACGCCAAGCAGGGCGGTGGAGAGCTGCATGCGGATAAATTCCTGTTCATTGGCCGGAAACTCGGCGATGATGCGGGGGATAACAAAGCTGGCCGAGCGGGCATGCAGAGTCGCCAGGACGAGATGACCGGTCTCCGCCGCCTTCAAGGCGATGCGTACCGTCTCCAGATCGCGCATCTCGCCGATGACGATGACATCCGGATCATGCCGCATGGACCAGCGCACCCCCTCACTGAAGGAGTTGACATCCGTGCCGATCTCCCGGTGGGAAATCAGGCATTTCTTGTGCTGATGGAGGATCTCCACCGGATCCTCAATGGTGATGATGTGCTTGCTGCTGCTGGTGTTGATATAATCAACCAGACTGGCCAGGGTGGTGGTTTTGCCGCTGCCGGTGGGACCGGTGACGAGAAAGAGGCCACGCTGGGAGAGCAGCATGTTCCGCACCTGCTCCGGGATGGCCAGCTCGTCGAGGGAGAACAAGACGTTGCGGAAATGACGCAGCACGATGGAGATGGTGCCGCACTGGCGGTAGACGGCGATCCGGAAGCGGTGGTCGTTGTAGCTGTATGCGAAATCGGTGTTGCCGGATTTGGAGAGATCAACCATGCAGCGCGGCGGGGTCAGGGCACGCATGACCTGATCGATGTCCTTGGCAGTGAGCGGCTCGGCTTTCAGCCGCGCCATTTTGCCGGCCACCCGCAGGGTCGGCGGCGCGCCGACCGACAGGTGTATGTCATTGGCATTGTGGCTGATCGCCACCTGAAAAAACTTCTCAACCATATCCATGCCTCGATCCGTCATGTCGGCTCCGCTGCTCCCGCGTGGCACCGTGCGGGAGCCTCCTATTTTTTGCGGGAAAACTCCAGGGCCGCCTTGATGAAATCCCGGAACAGGGGATGGGGGGCCATCGGCTTGGACTGAAATTCGGGATGGAACTGACAGCCGAGAAACCAGGGATGGTCGGCCAGTTCGACGATCTCCACCAGGGTGTCATCCGGCGAAACGCCGCTGATGACCAAGCCCTTCTCCTCCAGCTGGCGGCGGAAGGTATTGTTGAATTCGTAACGATGCCGATGCCGTTCCGAAATGGCATCCTCGCCATAGGCGGCATGGGCCAGACTGCCCGGCACCAGTTTACAGGGATAGCTGCCGAGCCGCAGGGTGCCGCCCATGTCGGACGATTCATCCCGCACCTGGGTCTGCTGGGTGCGGTGATCAAACCACTCCTTCATCAGATAAATGACCGGATGCTTGGTGTCCGCGGTGAATTCGCTGCTGTTGGCGTCTTTCATGCCGGCCATGCTGCGGGCAAACTCGATGACGGCGAGCTGCATGCCGAGACAGATGCCGAAATAGGGAATGTTGTTTTCCCGGGCATAGGTGATGGCGCCCATCTTGCCGCTCACCCCGCGGCTGCCGAAGCCCCCCGGCACCAGGATACCGTGGCAGCCGGCGAGCAGATCCTTCGCCGGCTTGCTTTCCAGCTCCTCGGCATTGACGTAGCGCAGCTCGACATGGCTGTCGTTGGCCACTCCGCCGTGGACCAGGGCCTCGTGCAGACTCTTGTAGGACTCCTTGAGATCGACGTATTTGCCGATGATGCCGATCAGCACCCGATGGGAAGGGTTCTTGATCTTGCGGATCAGCTCCTGCCACGGCTCGATGCGCGGGGCGCCGGTCCAGATGTTGAGCAGTTCGAGGATCTTGTTGTCCAGCCCCTCGCTGTGGAAACAGAGCGGCACCTCATAGATACTCTCCACATCCTGGGCGGTGATGACCGCATCGGTGGGCACGTTGCAGAACAGCGAAATCTTGGCCTTCAGCTCCGGGGCAAGGCGGGTTTCGGTACGGCAGAGCAGGATATCGGGCTGGATGCCGATGGCCCGCAGCTCCTTGACGCTGTGCTGGGTCGGCTTGGTCTTCACCTCCCCGGCGGTCTTCAGATAGGGAACCCAGGTGACATGGATGAAGATGGT
>CAZUZJ010000295.1:0-2920 GCA_964624225.1 uncultured Desulfobulbia bacterium
TTTGTGCCGAAAAAGCCGAAAGTCACCACCGAACTGGTCAAAACCACCGCTGAATCGCCACTGTGCCATGTCTCGGTCGGCAAATGGATGAAAGCTTCCGGCTATCCCATCAGCAGCCCAGAGCGGAAGGACCGTTGCGCCAGGGTTGCCGCCAGCGTTGCCTACCGTCTGGTCGAACTGCTCAATGACTGGAAGGACGGCAAGTATGAGCCGAGCAGCACCCATGCGCCAGTCAAAGAGTTTGGCATCACCTCGCAGATGAACTGCATGGAATGCCACGGCAACGATGTTCCCTCCCCGCCCATGGCCAAGAAATAACCACCTCCCCGGGCGGCCCGGCCATCAAGACCCTGCCCCCAGCGTCAACAGGGGGATGCGGCGCGCTAACGCCCATCCCCTTCTCCTGCCGCCATTAACCGCTCAGCCGAATTCCGCCTGCCGGAACGCGGACCGCCATCATCAATCACCTTTTCCCCTCAGCTTTTACGTGATGCTGCTCCGGCATAAAGTTTGAGTTCAAACTGTTTTTTGTAGGGGTCGATCTGCAGATGATAATAACGGGTCTGCGGCATGTAGATATAGGGCACCTCCTCCTTGGGCCTGAAGACAAAATCGGACAGGATCATGCGGTTTACCGCCCGATGACCGACTATCATAATGTTATCGTCATAGTTATTGAGATAAAATACTTTTTTTAAACCGCGATGCACCCGCTCTTCCATGGTGCAATATCCCTCACCCTCCGGATAAACATACCGATACTTGTTGCGATTGCGGGCCGCGGCCACCTTCGGCATCCGCTCCCGGATCTCACGGTAGGTCAATCCTTCGCAGATGCCGGCGTGAATCTCGTTGAACTCGGTCAGGGCGATCACCGAACAGTTTGGCTGACGGGCGGCGATGGGTGCTGCGGTTTGCAGGGTGCGGCGGTGATTGCTGGTAAAGATAATGGGGATTTCAATGGTGGCAAAATGGTCAGCCAGGGCCTCGGCCTGGGCCAGCCCCCTGGCGGTCAGATCGGAATCGCCGCCAATGCGATCCTCAAGATTATAGAATGTCTCGCCGTGCCGGACCAGAAAGAGATTCCGGATGATCCGGGTGGTGACGATGTCGCGGATACGGTCGTAATAGGGGACGATATCGGTGATTTTCTCCTGCAGGATCCATCCCTCGAAGGAGTCGACCAGCACCCGATTGCGCTCTTCGTGGAGCGGCTCGTAGATCGACTCGTAATGGGAAACCCGTCTGAAAAAGCTGTCAAAGGCCTCGGCCGGGGTCAGGTGACTGAACTCCTTCAAAGACGCCTTGTGCTCCAGGCTTGCCTCATTGGCCTCCTCGTCGATATTGACGCATTCGATAAAAAAAATCGGTGTTGCCGGAAACGTTTCCTCGATCATCCGACGCCTGCTGCGGGTGACGTTGCTGGCATCGATGATCGCGACCTGGCCGCCATTATCCAGATAAGCCCGGGCCATGTCCAGATTCATGCGGGCGCACTTTTCCCGCAGATGCATGCCCTTGGGATTCAATGGCGAAAAGAAATCCGGGGAGGAGGTGTCTTCCTTTGACAACTTCCGGCGCAATGCCCCATTGTTGAAGATCCGCACCATGACATCATCAAGCTCCAGAGTGCGGGCAATTTTCATGGCCATGGTCGATTTTCCACGGGCCGGTAAACCGGCCATGGCGATCACCAGTTTCTCTTGCATGGAATGGCTCCTCGTCAGTTATTCAGCGATATTGTCGTCGAGTGTACCACATGCACCAATGGTACAAAAAAAACCATCACGGGAAAAACTTTTTCAGCTCGGAAAGCTTGGTAATGCTGGTGAAAAAAAGGTATCCGGTGTAGGTTTGCGTTATGAATCGACAGAGAGAGGCGACCATCACCTTCACTCCGACGGCACGTCGGTACATCACCGGCAAAAACGACGATGTGACCATCTATCTGGAGCCCCGTCCGGCGGCTGACGGCTGATGAGTCAAGGTGAAAACCCCTGCGGTCCGCATGGGGAAACCCGACAAAACGACGCAGGATTTCTTTGAACGAATATCCTGTCAAAATATCACTGTCTGGAAAGCACGCGAAGTCGTCGTAGCGGAAAAAGAGGAGAGCATCACCATCGGGGTCACGAAATTTTTCTTCTTCGCTTCCCTGACGATCAGCGGGGCGCAGGCCGCGGAACACGCATAATGAAAAAAGCAGGGCCAGCGTCCTGACCCTGCTTTTCCGGGCTGAGTCTCTCTTCAAGTATACGATGCGTTGACCGCTCTCTTTTTTTTTTACATGTCAGACTCGCCCTCTACTTTTTATTATATGCGTCTCGACCCGATTGTAAAGAGGGAAATGTCGATCTCACACCCTCTCTTGTGCTCATAGGGGCGATCATCCTTTCATATCAGAGCCCTCATTGCAGTCCCCGGCCGCTGCCTGCCGCATAATCCGATGCGGCAGGCAGCGCCTTTTTTTATGAGCAGAACATCGTGCCCCTGGCAAGACAGGCGCAGAGTTCGCCATAGACCTCGCGCAGTCGATCCCGGTCCGGTGCCACCCCGGTCACTGAAAGGATGCGCCGGGCCAGCGGTCCATGGCGGAGAAGAAAATTGATCTCCTGCCGCCCGGGGTGATCATCAGCGATCGTCTGTTCGGCGAGGGCCTGCCACAGCTCGCCGGCGGTGAGCCTTTTCGCCGTGATGCCGAAAAGGGCGAGATAGGAGGGGTCCGCAACAACGGTCTCTTCCGCCTGGCTGATGGACCGGACAAAGAGTTCGGCGAGCGGTGTCACCGCAACGGCGGCCTGTTCGGCAAACGACTGCCAGCGCTCCGTCACGAGGCCGCGCAGCGCCGCGCTTATCAGGGAGGCCACCGCCAGATCGGCGACCGGGCACTCCTGGATATCAAGCACCCGGATCTCGATGG
>CAZUZJ010000296.1:0-2902 GCA_964624225.1 uncultured Desulfobulbia bacterium
AAATAGCCCATATCCCACTTGGTCGGATTCGACGTCCACGCACCTTCGAGGCCGCTGCTGATGGTATCGCCGCCCTTGCCGCTGCCGAAACTGCTCTTCCAGCCGAGGCCCTGCTCTTCGATGGCGGCGGCTTCGGGTTCCGGCCCCACATGCGACGCCGGGCCGGCACCGTGGCATTTGCCGAAAGTATGGCCGCCCGCGACAAGCGCCACCGTCTCTTCGTCGTTCATAGCCATGCGCGCGAAGGTTGTGCGGACGTCCTTGCCGGAGGCGAGCGCGTCCGGCATGCCGTCCGGCCCTTCCGGATTCACGTAGATCAGGCCCATCTGCACCGCCGCCAACGGATTTTCCAAGTTCCGCTCGCCGCTGTAACGGCTCTTGGGCTTGTCACTGGTGGCCAGCCATTCCTCTTCGGAACCCCAATAAATGTCTTCTTCCGGCTCCCAGATATCCTCGCGGCCGCCGCCGAAGCCAAAGGTCTTGAACCCCATGGACTCCATGGCGCAGTTACCGGCAAGGATCATCAGGTCGGCCCAGGAAATTTTCCGGCCGTATTTCTGCTTGATCGGCCAGAGCAGCCGGCGCGCCTTGTCGAGGTTGACGTTGTCCGGCCAACTGTTGAGCGGCGCCAGTCGCTGATTACCGGACCCGGCGCCGCCGCGACCGTCGCCCATCCGGTAGGTGCCGGCGCTGTGCCACGCCATGCGGATAAAGAGCCCGCCGTAGTGGCCCCAGTCAGCCGGCCACCACTCCTGGGAATCGGTCATCAGCGCGTAAAGGTCCTGCTTCAAAGCGTTGAAGTCGAGTTTCTTAAATTCTTCCGCATAGTTGAAGTCTTCTTCCATGGGATTGGACTTGGCGGAATGCTGGTGGAGAATATGAAGGTTCAACTGGTTCGGCCACCAGTCCCGATTCGACGTGCCACCGCCGGCCACCTGTTTGCTCATTTTCCCGGTTACCGGGCACTTCTTTTCGTCACTCATGAAGTATTCCTCCTGATGATTTGTATGAACTTCCTTGCGGCCTTTCTTTATCATTTCCGGCACACTCTCAAGGTGAGTTGCCAAGGCGACAGGGAAAAAACTCTCTGTCGCCTGCACGACCCGTTTTTCCGGCGCTTTACCAGTTCTCGCCGAGCAGCTCGAAGTGGGCCTGTTTGTGGGCGCAGGCCGGACACTCATCCGGCGCCTTTTTCCCGTTGTGGAGGTAGCCGCAGTTGCGGCAGCGCCAGGTCGTTTCCTCCTCCCGCGCAAAGACCCGGCCCTTTTCGATATTGGCGGCCAGATCGCGGTACCGCTTTTCATGCTGTTTTTCCGCCACGGCAATGGCCATGAAAATTTCGGCGATATCCTTGAACCCTTCCTCCCGGGCCACCCTGGCAAATTCCGGATACATCTGGGTATGCTCGTAATTCTCGCCGCCGGCGGCCTCCTGGAGATTCTCGAGGGTGGTGCCGATCACTCCGGCCGGAAAAGAGGCGGTAATCTGCACCTCACCCCCCTCCAGCAGCTTGAAGAGCCGTTTGGCGTGCTCCTTTTCCTGATCCGCCGTCTCGCTGAAAATGTCGGCGATCTGGACATATCCCTCATTCTTCGCCTTGGAGGCAAAGTAGGTATAGCGGTTGCGGGCCTGGGACTCACCACAGAAGGCGGTGAGAATGTTTTTCTCGGTCTGGGTTCCCTTCAGTGCTGTCATCGTGTTACACCTCATTATGCTAAAAGTAATGTGAAGATGGCGCGACCTGCGCCATTGTCTGTGTCGGCAATGCGAACATTGGAGACGAACGATCTTTTGCCGCCCTGCCGTCATGCTGAAAAAACAGTTTCATGTGTTCCATTGTAATGATGTGGCCAGCCTGAAACAATGTATTTGGGGCGCAATCGTTTTCCTGTTTGCCCTGCCCCGGCGGCCGCGGGCCGCACCAGCTGATGGTACCGGCAAAACTTCTTACTTCGTAATATTTCCTAACTGAAAACCAAAAAAAATGCGTTCCACCCGATATGTCATCGGCCCTGACATTTTCGGCAGACCCCGAAAAGGGTGGCGCTCTGACTCTCTATGCTCCCCCAATCGGCTGCCGTTTCGGGCGGCGGGGCGGCATCAAAGGAACTCCAGACAAAATCGGTAATTTGTCCGCAATTGCGGCAGATCAGATGGTGATGCCTCTTCTCCTCCAGGCGCAGCTCGAAACGGGCCTGGCTTTCCGGGGTCTGAACCCGGGTGACCAGAGCATGTTTTTCAAAGGTCGCCAGGGTCCGGTAGACGGTATCGAGGGAAAGGGTGGGCAGTCTTTCCAGCAGCCGGGTATGCAGGGCCTCGGCGGTGGGATGATCAGCGGCCAGGGCCAGTTCGCGAAAGATTTCCAATCGCTGCTGGGTAACTTTCAAACCAGCATGATCGCATTCTTCCTCGAATCTCGTAAGCTGCTGATAATAAGTATTTTCTTCTGTTTTCATCACGCACCTGAAATATTATTACTTGATAATAATTATTATTTATTGCAAAAGTCAAGAAAAATTTGCATACTCTTTTTTCCGACAAAGATGCGTTTTGAATTGACAACATAAATCGTGATGATGGTAAAATTTCCACATACCTTTCTATTGATCCCCCCTATTTCACAGTGAGGAGGCAGCATGCTCTGGCGGCAATTTTTCACTCCGGTCCAGTCCATGGATACCCGGCAACTCGCCGAATTTCTGGAAAAACGACCGGCCGGCTCCTATACCCTGCTCGATGTCCGGCAACCAAAGGAGTATGAGGCAGGCCACATTGCCGGCGCCAAACTCATTCCGGTGGGCGAACTCGACCGCCGCCTGGCCGAACTCGATCCGAACAACCCGGTCCTTGTCTACTGAGCCATCGGCGGGCGCAGCCGGGTGGCTGCGCAGATGCTTTCCGG
>CAZUZJ010000297.1:0-2899 GCA_964624225.1 uncultured Desulfobulbia bacterium
CCACGGCAGAAGGTTCCCGTTCCGGGTTAATGGGTCATTTTGCTGATCGTGTTGCTGTAATGACCGGTGATCATCTCGTCGAAATCCGAGATGATCCTGGCCCGGGAGGCCTCGACCAGATCATAGGGCAGGTCGAGAAAGAGGGCAACATCATCGATGCCGCGACCCTGACCAAAATGCTGCTCCGCGATGATGATCTTAAGCAGATCATCCTGAATGATCGGCCGGAGATTCTCATCGATGTCCTTCAGGGTCTCGCAGGCCTGGGCAAAGGTCTTTCCCTTGGCGATCTCCCGGCGCATCCGTAATACCGCCTGCTCGTAGAGAAAGTCATCGTCATGATGAGGGATGTGATCCGTCTTGCCTGTTTTTGTCTCTGCCATCGTCTGTCGTCTTCCTGTGCGTGCGGTTGTCTGTCAAGATGATTTCTGGACCGGTCTCAACCGGTGCGAAAAAGATGAATGGAGGGGCGGAACAGCCTTCCTGTGTTCTGGATGTGAGACCGGAAAGGATGTCTTTACAAAAAAAAATCAAAAAAAGAAAGGGCAGGATGATTTTTTTTATCGACAGTCATTGAGAATTGCCATGATGATTTCCTTGCCGTAGTCTGGCAGTCGCCAGATGCGACCTTGGGCCAGGGCATTGTCGGCGATGCGCGGGATTTCCGGTGCGTCGATGCCGACATCGGTCAGGGTGCGGGGCGCACCGATCTGTCTGAACCAGACGGCGAGCCGGGCAATTGTTGCCGCGGCGGCCTGTCGGTCATCATCGGCAAGGGCGAAGAGATGCCGGCCGAGGCAGGCGAGTTTGTCCGGGCTGGTCCGGCACTGGTGACGCAGCCAGGCGGGCAGGACAATAGCCAGTCCGGCGCCGTGCGGCAGGTCATAGAGGGCGCTCAGCGAGTGTTCGATCAGGTGGGCCGGCATGGCGACCCGCCCCAGTCCGGCCGTGATCCAGCCATTGAGGGCCAGGGTGGCGCACCACATGAGATCGGCCCGGGCCTGGTAGTCGTCCGGCGTCTGCAGGGCCCGGTCGCAACTCTCCATGGTGGTGGCGATCAGTGCTGCCGTGAAACGATCCTGTAAGGGGGTGGCGGGATCGCGGCTGGTGAGGGAGAATTCGAGGCTGTGGGCGATGGCGTCGATGGCGCCGAAGGCGGTCTGGTCAGGCGGCACGGTGAAGGTCAGGGTCGGGTCGAGGAGGGAGACCCTGGGACATAGCAGGCGGTTGCCGATGCCGAACTTCTGTTGGGTTTCCTCGTTGGTGAGGACCATGCCGCCGTTCATCTCCGAACCGGCGCCGGCCGCGGTGAGAACACAGGTGACCGGCAGGGCGCGGCGGATGCTCTTCTTGGCGCGGAAAAACTGCCAGACGTCATGATCGGCAAGCGTCCCGGCGGCAATGGCCTTGGCGCTGTCGATGACGCTGCCCCCGCCGGCCGCGACCACCACGTCGATGGTGCTGGCTCGGGCCGTGGTAATGCCGGCCCGAACATGGGAGAGGACCGGGTTGGATCGCACCCCGCCGTGCTCGGTCACCGCGATGCCGGCATCAAGCAGGGCGGTCCTGATCCGGTCGAGAACGCCGCTTCTGCTGATGCTGCCCCGGCCATAGACCAGGAGCGCCCGTGTCCCCCAGGCTGCGGTTTCCCGGCCGATTTCCTGGACGATATCCCGGCCGAAGAGAATCTTTGTCTGGTTGTTGAGAACGAAATTCTGCATGAAATGGATCAGGGGGTGAGCTTCTTTGCCAACTCCCGGGTCAGGGTAACATAGTGTTCGATGGTCAGTTGTTCGGCCCGGATCGTCGGGGCAATCGCCGCCCTGGTCAGGACGTCAAGCAGGCTCTCTTTGTTCTGCCCCGGCAATCCGCCGGCGGCGAGGGCATTAAGCAGAGTCTTGCGCCGTTGGCCGAAGGCGGCCCGAACGACCCGGGCCAGCAGTTTCCCGTCATGGGGAGGCAGGGAGCGGGCGCGCTCCGGCGGCGGATCGAAGACGATCCGCACCACCTGGGAATCGACCTTGGGCCGGGGATGAAACTGACCGGGGCCGACGTCGAGGAGTCGTTCCACTTTGGCTGCGCCTGCCATGCGCACCGAGAGAATGCCGTACTCCTTGGTGCCGGGGGAGGCGACCAGCCGCATCGCCACCTCCTTTTGCAGCATGAGGACCGCCCAGGCCATGACTGCCCTGTTGTCGAGCAGCTTGAAGAGCAGCGGGTTGGAGATGGAGTAGGGCAGGTTGGCGACGATTTTCAAGCGGCCGCCGCAGCGGTCGGCCAGTTCGGCAAAGTCGGCCTCCAGCAGATCCTGGTGGATGAGGGTAACATTGTCCGGCAGATTGCCCTCGCTCTGCTGCCAGGCGATGATGCCGGCGTCGATCTCCAGGCCAATGACATGGTCAGCTGCCGCGGCCAGCGGCCCGGTGAGTGAACCGAGCCCGACGCCCAGCTCCACCACCGTGTCGGCTATTGTGACCCCGGCCAGTGCGACGATCCGTTCAGCCGTCTGTCGGTGGATGAGAAAGTTCTGGCCCAGCTTCTTGGAGGGGGCAAGCTGCTTATCTTTGAGAATCTGTTTGATCGTCCGGGTACTCATAAAGGGCCATCCGTTCCGCCCGCAGCCGCTGTTTCCGGCGGCGCAGGGACTAGTAGAAGGAAAGGGAAAGAAAATAGCTGGCAATGGCAAAGGGCAGGGCGAGGAGAATGCCGCCGCCGACCATGACCATGACTGCGTCCCAGCCCAGTTCGCCGAGGGCCGCGAGGGTGGCGCGGAATCCGGTGTGGCCGGAGATGATTCCTATCATGTCGTGGACTCGCTGCCAGGAGAGCTCGCCGGGCAGCAGCAGGGAGCCGATGCGCCAGGCCAGATAGTACTGGAGAAAAAAGGTCAGCGGGTTGC
>CAZUZJ010000298.1:0-2895 GCA_964624225.1 uncultured Desulfobulbia bacterium
GCTCGATCTCAATGCCATGGAATATCTGGTCATGACCCAAAAGGCGGTGCGCCTCCAGGACTTCTGGATCGGTTTGTTTCACAGCCTGGTCTTCGGGGTTCTGGTCGCCCTGGCCGGTTGCCTGCGCGGCCTGCGTTGTGGCAGGAGCGCCTCGGCGGTGGGTGACGCCGCCACCTCGGCGGTGGTCACCGCCATTGTCAGCATCGTCGTCGCCACCGCGGTCATCACGGTGATCTGCAATGTTCTCGGGATCTGAGCCATGACGTCTTCTTCTTCTTCAGTCTCCCGGCCGGCCATTGAGGTCACCCAGCTGACCATGGCCTACGGCGAACGGGTCATTCAGCGCGATCTCAGCTTCAACGTCCAGCAGGGTGACATCTTTATCATCATGGGCGGCAGCGGCTGCGGGAAAAGCACCCTGCTGCGCCATCTCATCGGTCTGCAACGGCCCGCTGCCGGCACGGTCTGTTACGACGAAATCGATCTCTGGGGGCAGCCGGCCGATGAACGGCAGCGCCTCATGCGGCGCTTCGGAGTGCTCTACCAGAGCGGCGCCCTGTGGAGCTCCATGACCCTGGCGGAGAACGTCGCCCTGCCGTTGGAGGAATACACCAGGCTGTCCCGGGCCGAGGTCGCCGAGCTGGTCTCCCTGAAGCTCGCCCTGGTCGGGCTGGCCGGCTTTGAGGAGTACTATCCCAGTGAGATCAGCGGCGGCATGAAGAAACGGGCCGGCCTGGCCCGGGCCATGGCGCTCGACCCGGACATCCTCTTCTTTGACGAGCCGTCGGCCGGGCTGGATCCCATCAGTTCCCGCCTGCTCGACGACCTGATCCTCGAACTGCGTGACAGTCTCGGCGCCACGGTGGTGGTGGTCACCCACGAGCTGGCGAGTATTTTTGCCATCGGCAGCAATTCGGTTTTTCTTGATGCGGAAAGCAGAACCATGATCGCGATCGGTGATCCCCGTCTCCTGCTGGCCGAATCCGGCGATGTCCGGGTGCGCAATTTCCTCACCCGGGGCGGCGCCAATCGCCGCGCTGGTCACTATTCCCATGGACAAGGAGCGGCCTCATGAGTGTCAGGGCCAACAAGGCGGTCATCGGTCTGTTCGTGCTCGGCGCCATCTGTCTGGCAGTGGTCGGCGTCGCCCTGTTTGGTTCGGGGAAGTTTTTTGTTCCCACCAGCAAATATGTCATGTACTTCGACGGCTCGGTCAAGGGTCTGTCGGTGGGCGCGCCGGTGGTGTTCCGTGGCGTCAGGATCGGTTCGGTCAATGACATCATTCTTCAGGGCAACATGCAGGACATGACCTTTACCGTGCCGGTCATAGTCGAGATCGACCTCGACCGTTTCCAGATAAACAATGGCAAACCCGCGGCCTCGGACTATCATCAGGCCCTCATTGACCGGGGGATGCGGGCTCAGTTGCAGGCCCAGAGTCTGGTCACCGGCCAGCTCATGATCAATATCGATTTTTACCCCGACCGGCCGGCCCGGCTGCTGCCGGGCAGCACCGGCCTGCCCCAGGTGCCCACCATCCCCTCCACTGCCGCCGAGCTTGCCCAGAAGTTCGAGGAGCTTCCCTTGCAGCAAATGGCGCAGCGGGCCAATGCCGTGTTGGGCGGCCTTGAGAAACTGGTCAACTCTGCGGAGGTGCAGAATGGTCCCCGCGAACTGAACCAGGCAGCGACCGACGCCCGCCATCTCATCGCCCGGATTGACCGCGAGGTGGGCCTGCTGGGTGATGAGGCGCGCGGGGCGATCGGCGCGGCAACCGCAGCCATCACTCGCCTGGATCGGTTGCTGGCCTTTGAGGAGGGACCGCCGGCCGAGCTGGCGGGCAATCTCAATCTGACCCTTGCCGAGGTGCGCACCTCGCTTGACCACTTCAATCAAACCCTGGACGCGATCCGGGAAACGGCGACGGATGAGCGGTCACAGTACCAGCTGCGGCAGGCCCTGCGCGAGTTGGGCGAAACCTCCCGCGCCTTGAATGCCCTGATCGATGCCCTCGACCGCAACCCGGAATCCCTGCTGCGCGGTAAAACCGCGGTGGAGAAAAACTGACATGCTTCCACGTTTCCCTGCTTTGGCAGCTGTGTTGTTCTGCGTCCTTGTCGGGTTCACCGCCTGCGCTACCACCCCGCCGGCCCGTTTCTACACCCTCTCCTCCCTGGCCGGGCCGGGGAAGGCGCAGGCGGTTTCCGCAACCCAGCGGCGCCAGGTGGTCGGCATCGGTCCCATTGCCCTGGCACAGTACCTCGATCATCCGGCCATCACCACCCGCAGCGGTGACACAACCCTGGTGCGATCGGAATTTGATCGGTGGGGCGGGACCCTTGCCGACGAAATAAGCCGGGTGCTGGTGGAAAACATGGGGACATTGCTGCCCGGCGAGCGCTATCTGGTATTGCCCTGGCTGGAAACGGCCGCCATCGATTACCGGATGCAGCTTCATATCACCCGCTTCGAGGCCGAGCGGCAGCAGGCGGTGACCCTGAACGCCGCCTGGCTGCTTTTCGACCGGGAAGGCAGGACGCCGCTCGCCTCGGGTGATGTCGCCCTGCGCGAGCCGGTGCGGGCCGAGGGCTACGGTGAGGTCACGGCGGCCATGAGCCGCGCCCTCGCCGAACTGAGCCGGCAAATTGCTGCGGCGATCGGCGACGCGGACGTCAGCGCCGCCGGGAGGTAATATGCGAACAGCGATCCTGCGGAATAACGTATCGGCCGTGCTGATCAGCCTTGCTGTCCTGCCTCTGTTTGTCGGCCTGGCGGGCTGCGCGCCGGTCGGCCCCGACTTCACCCCGCCGGAGCCTGCTGCGCCGCCGACCTGGCACAGCCCGTTGCGCAAGGGCCTCTCACCCGCGGCGAGCGATCCTGCGGAACTGGCCCGCT
>CAZUZJ010000299.1:0-2886 GCA_964624225.1 uncultured Desulfobulbia bacterium
TTGAGCGAGGTCATCGGCTCCTGGAAGATCATGGCGATATCGTTGCCGCGGATGGCCCGCATTTTCTCCTCCGGCAGCTCCAGGAGATTGACCCCGGCAAACAGGACCTGACCGCTGGCGCGAAAAGCCTGTCGGTCAAGGAGCTGGAGAACGGCAAGCGCGGTGACCGATTTGCCTGACCCCGATTCGCCGACCAGGGCCACCGTCTGCCCCGGCCTGATGGCAAGCGACACCTCATGCAGCACATCTTGCCTGCCGTCCGGACCGTGAAAGGAGCCGTTGAGGTTCTGTATATCGAGAAGAGTGGTCATTTCATTGCGTGCCATTGTTTTTCTGGTTCCCGACTTCTTGTTCCCCTTTTTTGCCTTTTTCAAACCTTGCGCGGGTCAAAGGTTTCCCGCAATGCCTCGCCGATAAAGATCAGCAAAATCAGGGTGCCGACCAGGACGACGAAGGTGCTGAGCGACAGCCACCAGGCATCGATATTGGCTTTGCCCTGGGCCAGCAGTTCGCCGAGGCTCGGGGTGGGCGGCGGCACGCCGAGGCCGAGAAAATCGAGGCTGGTCAGCGCCAGAATGGCGCCGGACATGCGGAAAGGGAGAAAGGTGATGACCGGTGTCATGCCATTGGGCAGCAGATGGCGGAACATGATGGTGATGTTGGCCACCCCCATGGCTTTCGCCGCGGTGACGTAGTCGAGGTTGCGGCTTTTGAGAAACTCGGCCCGCACATAGTCGGAGAGACCCATCCAACCGAACATGGAGAGCAGGACAAGGAGCAGCAGGAGGCTCGGCTTGAAGATGGAGGAAAAGATGATGAGCAGGTAGAGTTCCGGCATGGAACCCCAGATCTCGATGAAACGCTGGAAAAAGAGATCGGTGCGGCCGCCGAAGTAGCCCTGCACCGCGCCGGCGATGATGCCGATGATGGTGCCCACTGCGGTCAGCGCCAGGCCGAAGAGGATGGAGAGCCGGAAGCCGTAGAGCAGTCGGGCCAGCACGTCGCGGCCGCGGTCATCGGTGCCGAGCAGGTTGTCCCTGGTCGGCGGCGAGGGTACCGGCACGTTGAGATTGGGGTTGATGGAGGCGTAACTGTGGGGGTTGATCGGGAAGAAGGCGCGATTGCCGTTGCTGGTGATTTTTTCGAGGATATAGGGGTCGCGGTAGTCGGTTTCGGTGGCAAAATCGCCGCCAAAGGTGGTTTCCGGGTAGCTCGTCAGCAGCGGGTAATACATTTCCCCTTCATAGATGACGAGGAAGGGCTTGTCGTTGCTGAGCAGTTCCGCCCCCAGGCTCAGCACGAAGAGCACGGTGAAGACGACAAGGCTCCAGTAGCCCCGCCGGTTTGCCCGGAACTTGCGCCAGCGGCGGCGGATGAGGCTGTTTTTCGGCGTGGGGTGCGTGGTCATGCGCTGTTTCCGGTTTTACTGGACACTGTCAAAGGTGATGCGCGGATCGACCAGCACATAACTGAGATCCGACAGCAACCGGGAGACAAGGCCGATGATGGTGAAGAAGTAGAGGGTGCCGAGCACCACCGGATAGTCCCGGTTTAAAATCGACTCATAGGCCAGAAGCCCCATGCCGTCCAGGGAAAAGATCGTTTCGATGAGCAGGCTGCCGGTGAAGAAGGCGGCGATGAAGGAGCCGGGAAAGCCGGTGATGATCGGGATGATGGCGTTTCTGAAGACGTGGCGGTAGAGGACTTTGTTTTCGCTCAAACCCTTGGCCCGGGCGGTCAGCACATACTGCTTGCGGATCTCTTCGAGAAAGCTGTTCTTGGTGAGCAGGGTCATGACCGCCAGACTGCCCACCGCGCTTGCGGTGATGGGCAGCACCATGTGCCAGAGATAGTCGAGGATCCTGCCCAGCAGACTCAGTTCCGCCCAGTTGTCCGACACCAGGCCGCGCAGGGGGAAGATATTCCAGAAGCTGCCGCCGCCGAAGAGGACGATGAGGAGGATGGCGAGCACGAAGCCGGGGATGGCGTAGCCGATGAGGATGATGGTGCTGGAAAAAACGTCAAAGCGGGAACCGTCCCGTACTGCCTTCTTGATGCCGAGCGGGATGCATACCCCGTAAACAATGACAAATGACCAGAGACCGAGCGACATGGAAACCGGTAGTTTGGAGACCACGAGATCGACGACGGTGCGATGGTGGTAGTAGGAATTGCCGAAGTCAAAAACGAGATAGTTGCCCATCATGGTGAGAAAGCGTTCCACCGGTGGTTTGTCGAAACCGTAAAGCGTCCTGATCTCGGCGATGCGTTCCGCATCGAGCCCCTGGCTCGCCTGATAAAGGGTGGATGCGCCAGCGCTCACCTCGCCGCGGGCGGATGAACGTTGCAGGTCGGCGATCATCTTTTCCACCGGCCCGCCCGGAACGAACTGGGTGACGGTGAAGGTGATGAGCATGATGCCGAACAGGGTCGGAATCATCAGCAGGATGCGGCGGAGAATGTAGGCGAACATGGATATTGCTCCTGATTTTCAATCCCTACCACCGCCAAGGGCGTGGCAGAGTAAGACATTTCATCGTTGATGATGCCCGAATAACTCAGTTCGCGATGCAGCAGTTCCTGCAGGCGGCCCTTCTTATTGGAAGCGAGAGTCTGCCATTGCTCGGCGGGTGTTGATGGTGATTGCATTCCCAGAATTTTGTCGTCCAGGCGCTCAAGCCAGGGTGCTCGGTCGCCCTCCGCATTCATCCCGATTCTGACGACATGGTGGCTGGCTTGGCCGTCTTTTCCGTGGGTGCTGATTTTCCAGAGTGTAAGCAGGCCCTCACCGGCTATCCCGTTCACCTTCCCAGCCAAGGCCCGAGGTCCTGCATCAGCAGAGGAGTGCTTGCGCATGAACTGATTGACTACCGGATGCTCCAAGCC